>JAQTRT010000136.1 GCA_028711675.1 bacterium
CCTGGACAATAAAGTCCTTTATACCTGCGACACCCGGTATGATCCGGAAATGCTTACTGATTTTAATAAGATGTTCGGACTGGAAGCTATCTTTCACGACTGCCAGCTCTTCACAGGCGGTGTCCACGCCTCCCTGGATGAGCTGAAGCAACTGCCCGCTGAAATCAAAAAAAAATTATTCCTCGTCCATTACGGCGACAACTGGAATAAATTCAATCCCCAGGAGATGGGTTTCCAGGGATTTGCCCGGGATAAGACCTTCTATATCTTTTAAACCAAGGACAGAATTTTATTCAGCCTCTCCTGAATTTCCATCATCCCTGTCACGGCCTTTTGATAAAACATGATCATTTCCCGCACCGGTCGATCATGTTCTTCACAACACCTCCCAGCGACTCGAGTATGTTCATCAGTTTTTTTGCGTCCCTCTGGATCTCCACTATTCTTTCCCTGTAACTGTTCACTTCCTCTGTCAACGCTTTGATATTACTGCTCAGAACCTCTTTGGCGTCAAGCCGTTTTGTGATCTCCTTGCTGTTGATGGCCCGCTCAATCTTAATCCTTAATTCCGGCATATTGATGGGTTTCTGAATATAATCAAAAGCACCGCTGATCATGGCCCGGACCGCGCTCTCCACGGTACCGTAGGCGCTGACCACAATGACCTCTGTATTCTCATATTTCTTTTTAGTTTCCCGCAGTACGTCCAGGCCGTCCATAGTGCCCGGCATCTTGACATCCGTAATCACCAGGTCATAACTTCTGTTATCCAGCATCCGGACGGCTTCTTCCCCGTCATGGGCCTCATCAACTTTATACCCGTCGCTCTCCAGGACATATTTTAATCTTACCCTTTGGTCATCTTCGTCTTCCACGATTAATATCATAATTTCCTTTAACTTGGTTTTCATGCTTTTCCTCCTGAATAAATTACCAAATACTTATCATTTGAAACCTGTCCTGACCCGCGGACCGTCCGTAACTTCACGGTCCTTCTCACTTACACCGGGATATCGATAAAAAAGGTCGTTCCTTTCCCGGACTCAGACTGGAAATAAATATTGCCGTTGTGTTGTTTGATCACATTCTTTACATTGGTCAAACCAAGACCTGTTCCATTCTCTCTTGTCGTAAAAAAAGCCGAAAAGATCTTATCCTTGATCTTATCGTCAATACCTTTTCCCGTATCATGGACCTGGATCTGAATAAAATTTTTCTCTTTCTGAAAAACCGTAGAATAAGTAATGGTGCCTTTCTGGTCCATAGCATGGATACCATTGAGGACCAGGTCAATGATCACATCCTTGATCTGAGGAGGATTAACGCTTACATGCGGCAAGTCCAGCCTCAGCTCGCTCACGAACTTCACATTATTATATTTATAACTTCTCACAATACTGATGGCCTCTTCAATAATGGAATTAATATCGGAAGGGATCCTCACGACCGGCGGCTGCCGGCTGAACTTCAGGAGGGATTTAATGTTCTCGTTCATCACACCGGCCTGCTTCAGCAGCCTGGTGGAATAATCGATCATCCTGTTCCTCCGCTCCATGATCTGATGGATCAGATCTTCCCTGTCCGCATTCGAACGGGGAGAAGGCTTCTTTAAAATATCCGTGACCTGAACAAGGTCCCGGCTTAAAAAATTCCCTTCATCCTGGATGCCCGAGGCGTTGGAAATGACATTGGCCATATTGTTGCCAAGTCCGTGCGTTACTCCGGAGATAAACTGGCCCAGGGTAGCCACCTTCTCCTGCTGGATGAGCTGCTGGCGCGTGTTATATTCATTGGTAATATCGATAATAAACAATAAAATTCCGTGTTCAAAACCGGCACCGATCATCCGGAAGTGAAGGTTATCCTTTTCTACGCTGATGCTGTTGTTATAGAACACCATATCGAATTTTTCATTCTTTGTTTTCAATGATCTATACATATCTTCCAGCAGACCCAGGTTGTATTCGGAAAAAATATTCCTGAAAAAGTCAAAAATATCCATATTCATGATATCGTTTATTTTATCCCTGACCATGGCCTCGATGACCGTGTTATGGATGACGATCTTATCGTCAAAACCAACGGTTAAAAAACCGATGGGCATAGTGCTGATGATATTCTCCTGGTATTCCTGAAGCCTTTTCACGCGGTTATAATCCGTGTTCAGCTTCCTGAACTTTTTCTTGATATCCCTGTGTTTGATGGCGCGCGTGACCACAGCCAGGAGCAGGTTGATATCAAAAGGCTTCTGGATAAAATCATAAGCACCTGCTTTAATGGTCTCCACACCGTCCTTAATGGTACCGTGCCCTGAGATCATAAGGACCTCGATAAACGGATTCAGTTCCTTGATGCGTTTCAGTATCTCTACTCCATTCATGTCCGGGAGAAGCAGGTCCAGAAGTACGATATCCACTCCCCCCTCCTTCACCTTTTCCAGGGCTCCCAGGCCGCTCTCGGCCGTATAAACCTGATACGCGCTGTTCAGCAGGATCTTTTTTAACAGTTCGCGGATACCTGTCTCATCATCAACTATAAGAATACTGACCATGGATACGCTGAACCTCCTTCCGTATTTATATCACATTCTGTATCTTCCGCTTTTCCCATAAAAGGCTGAAGATATCGACCGCTAATATCCCCGCCCCATCCATTATCATCGATTTCTCCTCTATTCGCTTAAAATCTTGGATACAGCGGACACGATCCTCTCGGTCGTAAACGGTTTTACGATAAAATCTTTTACCCCGGCACCGATGCATTCTTTCAGGAAAGTCTCCTGTCCCAGGGCGGTGATCATGATAATCCGGGCATCCGGATCGAACTTCAGGATCTCCTTGGCTGCGTCCACACCGTTCTTGATATCCATGGTGATATCCATGGTCACCAGGTCCGGCTTGGTCACCTTATACAGTTCGATGGCCGCGTCACCGTTCTCTGCTTCCAGGACCGTATAGTTCCCGTGGGTTTCCAAGGCCCCTTTGACCATGCTCCTCATTAATTTGGCATCATCGACAATTAACACCTTATACATATTTTTCACCTCGCTTTTTTAAAATTTTTTAATGGCCACGTTTATTTCCAGCACGCCGAACGGCGATATCATCTCGGCACACAGGGTGGTTTGTTTCAGCAGATGGATCTCAAATGCCTCACCTTTGATCAAGGATGGCGTGGTGATGGTGAGATTCACGCCGTTCTTGGCAAATTCAGACATGGCGTTGCCCGATATGATATTGGCCAGTTCACCCAACGCGTCGGCAAAGCTCTCGTTCCCTTCCGTGATATGCGCGTTCGGGTCCAGACTCTGCGCGATCTTAACAGCAGAATATTTTTTCATGCTGTATATCACCACACCGGTATACATATCACCCGTGATACCGATCAGGATAGCGATCTCGTAAGCGGCCAGCGGTTCCTGTTTGATGGTGATCTGTCCCTTCCGGAGTTCACAGTTAAAGATCTGTTTAAACACGTCGTAAGCTGCGCTGAGGAACGGGTTCACCAGGGTCAGGTCTATATCCTTGTTTTCCATACCAATCACCTCCTTATGATTTTTTTTATAGTTTTTCGATCAGGTTCATAAGAACAGGTACGATCTCCTTCAATCCTACGATCCTGTCCACATATCCTGATTCAATAGCCAGCTTGTTCATGCCGAATACCACACTTGTTTTTTCATCCTGGGCCAGAGTGATGCCCCCCTTTTCCTTGATGACCCGGATACCATCCACACCGTCCGAGGCCATACCTGTCATGATCAATCCGATCGTTCTATTCTGAAAATGTTCAGCCGTTGACATCATCATAACATCGATGGAAGGACGGAACAGCTTCACCCTCTCTTCATGCGTGATCCGGGTAATATAGGCGAACTTTTCCTCCTTAATCTTCAAATGATAATCTCCTTTCGCTATCAGGATCCTTCCCGGCATGATAATATCACCCTCCTGCGCTTCCTTGACCTCGATATCGGAAATAGTGTCCAGTCTCTGGGCAAAAGCATTGGTGAAACCCGGCGGCATATGCTGAACGATAAGGATCCCGGCATCGATATGAGGCGGGAGATGAGGAATGATCTCCTTTAAAGCCTCAGGACCACCCGTAGATACGCCGATGCTCACTATCTTCCGGCATTTTTCCAGGGAGACCTCATGTTCCGCCTTTTCCTTTCTCTCTTCCCGGGCCTTCTTTTCCTCCCGGGCCTTTGTCTCCCGCTCCTCCAATTCTTCCTCTTTATCCTTCCCCAGCCGTTTCACATTGATCTTATTGGCAGTCTTGATCTTCATGATGATCTCATCACGGATATCAACGATAGGCCGGGCAAAGATGGCATCCGGCTTGGTGATGAAATCAACGGCTCCCAGTTCCAGCGCTTTGAACGTTAAATTCGCTCCTTCCTCGGTGTAAGCGCTGATCATGATGACCGGTGTGGGTTTCTGGATCATGATACGGGTCAGGGTTTCGATCCCGTCCATGACAGGCATCTGAACATCCATGGTAATGACGTCCGGCCGCAGGGCGCCGATCTTGTCCAGGGCAATCTTCCCGTTGGGCGCCGAGCCCACTACTTCGATCTGAGGATCCTCGCTTAAAACATTGCTTAATAGTTTTCTCATCAGCGGTGAATCATCAACGATCATTACTTTAATCTTTCTTTCCATACAATAACACTTCCTGTCAAACCTGAACGGCCGTAGCTTATTTTAACTGACGTACTTCCACTTTTCCTGTATCCAGGTTAAAGATGATCTTCCGGCCCGTCGTGCCGCCCAGTTCCTCATGAACCACCGGGATACCGATCTCTTTCAGACTTTTCTTCACAGCCTCGATATTCCTTTCACCGATATTCAGCGTATTCTTCTTCCCCGTCATGGAAAACATGGAAGCACCACCGTATATCTTGGCTACAATGTCTGACAGCCGGCTCCCTTTGATCTCCATTTTTTCCACCAGGGCTTTCACGCCTGTATCCGCATACTTGCCTTTCTCGCGTTTATCCTCGTTGCTCTCCGGCATCATAATGTGGACCAATCCGCCCAGGCCGTTGTTCGGGTCCCAAAGGCACACCCCCACGCAGGAACCCAGTATACAGACAAGCTCATCCGGTCTTTTAGCAATCTTAATCTCTGCTATCCTTACATTATGCTGCACGTTATTAACCTTTTATCTTTTTGATCAACTGGAACAGCGTATCCTTATCCGACATGATCATGAGCCTCGTGACAAATTCCTTGTCTTCCTTGGCTTTGATCCGTGTATTGGCGAAATACACTTTCTTGTTCAGGAACTCCTCCTGCATGACCACACCCTGCATCAGGGCTCCCAGCATGTCGTAACTGTTCATGGGTACCGAAGGATTGATTTTCATATCGACCAGGTTGGCCAGATTATTGATAAAAGCGCTGCTCATGATATTATTGATCTCCCCGATGGCTGAAGTCACGTCAATATCCACTTCCTTTGTGGTACCCTCCTTCTTTTCGTTCAGAATATCATACAACCGTATGGCTTCCTCTTTGGAGATCAGGAAAACCATGCTGGCATTGATCTCACCTTCGGTCTTCATCATGGAACAGCAATAAGGTTCCTCCAGATTCTCTTCAATCCTGTTTACCATCTCCTCCCCGCTCATCAGGTCGATAGAAGTAGCGTAGATCTCCATCTGCTCATTGGTCAGATGGGACAGGGATAAAGCAGCGTCCTTAAACGATGTATTGACCAATTTTTTTACAAAATCCTCTTTCTCACCCTCGTCCTCCTCCAGTTTTTTTATCTCCTTTCTTTTTTTGTCCAGCTTTTCTTTCATCATCTGGCCTTTCTGATTGACCTCCTCCAGATCCCATACTTCATCCACTGCCCGGACTTCACTGACACCGTTCTTCCTCTCCTCGATCTCCCGGTAAAGCCCCACAAGGGCCACGACATCGATGATCAGGACTATCTTGCCGTCTCCCAGAATAGCGGCGCCGGAAAGCCCTTTGATCACTTTATAATGTTTTTCCAGCGGCTTCAGCACGATCTCCTGTTCGCCGATGATCCTGTCGACCACAAGCCCGACAGCCTTGTTCTGATAGTTCACAACGATGACCAGGATCTCCTTTCCTTCCTCGATCTTCAAGCCCCCTTCATCATACAGGCTGTGAAGGTCGATCAGCGGAAGGATCTCATCACGGAGCTTGACCGTCATATACCCTTCAATGGTCTTGATTTCATGTTTGGTGATCTTGATGCATTCCCGGATATACGTGATGGGAATGGCATACAGGCTCTGGTTCAGTTCCACCAGTATCCCGGCCGTGACGGCCAGGGTAAGGGGCAGGATAATGATGAACTCCGTCCCTTCCTCTTTCCGTGTCTTTATGTTTACATGGCCGCCCAGGGCGGTTATGACATTATGCACGACATCGAGGCCTACGCCTCTTCCGGAGACTGTGCTGATCTCGTCCTTGGTGCTGAACCCCGATTTAAAGATGAATTTCAGGAGCTGTTCTTCGCTCATATTCTCGGCATCCTGCCTGCTCGCCAGCCCCTTCTTGACGGCCGTCTCCTTCACCTTTTCGATATCGATCCCCCTCCCGTCGTCCTTCACGGATATAATGATATGATTCCCCTCATGGACGGCTTTCATCATGATCTGCCCTTTCACAGGCTTCCCTTTTTTCAGCCGTTCATCCATCTTTTCGATCCCGTGATCGATACTGTTCCTCACCAGATGAGTGAGCGGCGCGCCGATCTCGTCGATCACTTTCTTGTCCAGTTCCGTCTCCTCCCCTTTCAGGACCAGATCGATCTGTTTGTTCTGTTCCTTGGACAGGTCCCTTACCACGCGGTTGAACTGGTTGAAGACATTGGCTATGGGCAGCATCCTCATGTTCATGACATTGATCTGAAGCTCGGATACGATATTGATCACCTTATCCGTCACAAAGTTCATCTCGTTGGAAAGAACGTCGTTCTCGGTAAAAAGTCCCCTGATCCTGGATTCGACTTTCTTCAGACCGGAATTAGTGATGACCAATTCCCCGACCAGGTTCATCAGGCTGTCCAGTTTGTTTACGGGCACGCGGATGGTGTCGCTGCTGGTGATGATATTATATTCCTTGGCCTGGCTGAGCAAGTTGGTCTCATCCTCCTTGGTGATATACTCTTTCTTCTCCGGCCTGGCCTCGTCTTTCCCGCGGTCCGGATCATGAACCAGCGTAAAGGTTTCCGTATCTGTAACCTCGCTGATCTTTACTTCCTTGACCAGATCGACCCTGATCTTGCCCGTGATGTTCTCCGGTTTCTGCGCGGAACTGAGGATCACGGAAAATACTCCGTTGTAACCCGGTTTCAGGATCTCGTCTTTATCCGGAACAAGTTTGATCATCTCGCCCATTTCCGTGAGCTTGTTCAGGATAAGCTCGGTCCTGAGCCATTTCATCTGCTCACGGGGATCGATGCTCACGGTAACGCAATAGATCATACGTTCCTGCTTTTTAGCTTCCTTGATCATCTTCTTCTCGTATTCGCTGAAAACGACCTTGATCTCCGCAGGTTTATCCGCCGCAGGTTGAACAGCTGCTGCCTCCTTTTTATCCTCCTTACCGGCCGAGTCGATCAGGCACCCGAACCGTTTCATCATGCCCTCAATGTTCAGCTTATAGACCTTGTTCTCGCTGATATCTTTTAAGTACACCCGCACCATATCCACAAATTCAAAAAAAGCATCTATGATATCAGATGTTATTTCCAGCTCGGAATTACGGATCTTCTGCATCAGGTCCTCGGCCTTATGGGACAGTTCGCTTAATTCCGGATATCCCACTGCTGCCGCCGAGCTTTTCAGGGTATGCACCACGCGGAAAATGTTATCAATGATCCTCCTGTTCCCCTTATCCTTTTCAATGGCCACGAGGTTCTCATTGAGCGCGGTGACATACTCGCCCGACTCTTCCAGAAATAACACCTTATATTCGCTTGTTTTATCACTCATGGTTCATTCCCCTTCGGAACATTTTTGACATAGACACCCGGGCTTATATACTTGAACCGTTCATCGTTCATGATGCCCTCCGTAGGCCCCACCAGGAAATACCCGTTCTCGTTCATGGCAGTATAAAATTTCTGGTAGATCATGTTCTTTGTCTCATCATCAAAATAAATCACCACATTCCGGCAGAAAATAATATCGTAGGTAATTGAAAAAATATCCGATTTTAAATTGAATTTTTTGAACACCACCCGTTTTTTCACATCATCGATGATCTGGTAAACCTCCGGGTCCATTTTTTTAAAATACTTGCTGATGATCAGAGTGTCCATATCATCCATGATCTTATCTTTTTTATAGATACCGGCCTCTGCTTTCTTCAGCACATCAGTG
>JAQTRT010000137.1 GCA_028711675.1 bacterium
AAAAATATTCAACAGAAACGGCGTGGACGTGTTTCAGATCAAGCTGAACGAGAATCTTGTATCCCAGCCCCTGGTCTGCAAGAGCAGGAACAAACAGCCCTTTTTTCTCCAAGCCACGATAGAGAACAATATTTATGCCTTTGACTTCCGGAAACGCCGTAACATCTGGGCCCTCCGCATGGAAGACCGGATCATGGAAATGAAAGAGGAGGAGACGGATTATGACGGAAACAGCGAGATCTTCGTCCTGACCCGGAACGGAAAGCTTTATATCCTGGACTCCCGGAACGGCGCAATGCTGACCTTGTTCGATCTGCTGCATGATCCGGAAGAGAAGGTTGTCTCCAATCTGTCCCTCTCAGACATGGACCAGGATGATAACCTGGAACTTATCCTGGCCACAGACAAGGGGAACATGTATAAATACAAACTCATGGTCCTGAATAAAAAATTTATATTAAAAAACCTGTTCCGGATGAAAAAATAATATGGAAAAAATAAATTTAGAGAACAAATATTTCAAGATCGAATTCAAACATAATCTTATCACCACCCTGGTCCTCTCGTCCCTGGTCCTGCTTCTGTTCATGGGCTTTGTGTGGTATACGTTCTTCTATTATCAGAAACAGTTCGACAATACCTATAAAAGCCTGTGGGTCCGGAATTTCCAGAAACAGCTTACGGAAATCAATAATTCCGCTGAGGAGAACAAGAAAGAACGGATCAACGAACTGGCCCGTCAGCAGGTCAAAGAAAAATACATTATCTCCATCTGGGTTACGGATAAAGAGAATCAGGTTGTGGCCGCTACAAGCGAAAAACCGTCCGCACCTGAACAGTCTCTCCTGAACCACTTATGGCAGTTCACCCCGGACGGCGAGGTCATGCCTTTCCAGCTCTCCAAGAAGGAAAATGATTACAGTGAAACATTTTTTCCGGTCTACAATGCCCAGAAGACCATCGATTATGTGGCCGGAATCAGAATGACCCGGGGATTCGGCCGCTTGATCTATATCCCTAAACTTAGTTTGTACATCAATCTTACATATATCCTGGTGATCAGTCTGGGGCTTTTCCTCCTTCTGCTGGTCAACCTGCTCACCATTTTCCTGGCCTTATCTTTTAATAAAAGAAACTCCTTCCTTAAAAAAGAACTGCTGAACCAGCTGTATAATTATCATCTGGACACTCTGCCGTTCCGTTTTGAATTCGAGGAGGGAAAATTTAAGAATAATTTTATTGCCGACTTCATGAAATACCTGAATCATCTTCTGGAAGAGTTCAACCGGAAATCCAGCGAGAAACAAGCCCTTTCCGACAGGATCAAGCAGGTCATTCCACCGCTCCTTTACCAGGCTTCGGACAGGAAGGAAGAGATCAAGGTCATCGTAAAAGCCGACAACACGGAATTATCAAGTTATATCTGGGATCTGTATTTCAGGGAACACGGGATCAGGAACACAGAGCCTTTTTCAGCAGGCCTTTATCATTATTACAAAGAAAAAGACTCTGATATTATCTTTAAATTCATCGATATTGAACGGAACACCAAAGCCTTCTTCGGCGCCAAGATTTTAGAAGCGGATGTGAATAAAAAAATAGTGCTCCTGGCCATGCTGAACCACATACTGAACAACCATAAGGAACACCTGGATCAGGCAGACGGATTCCTGGCCACCGTTAATTCCCTTATCAACCGTATGGGCCAGGGTGATTTCCTGCTCCACGCGTTTTACTGCGTGCTCAACAGGGAAACCGGCTATGTCGAAGTAGCATCCACCCATTTTACGCCTCTGATCCTCTATAAGGCCGGGGCGTCGGAATTCTCCTTTTATTCCTTTAACAGCATGCCGCTGGGTCAGCGGATGAACGATGAATTCCTGAAAGAACTGAAAAAAGAGTCTTTCCGGCTCTCCCCCCAGGATATCCTTCTCCTCTGCGACAACAACGTGGAGAACCTTTTTAGCCTGGACAACGCTAAATTCGAGACCTACACCCTGACCGAAATAATTAAAGAAAATGCAGCGGCATCCGCCGAAGTGATCACGGACAAGATCAAGGAAAAATTAACGCTGTTCTCCGCCGATTTTTCAAGGGTCAAAGACCTTTTTATGCTTATGATAAAACAATCATGAGGTTCGCATGAAAGACAATCAGTATATCCTGTTCCTATTTGTACTGCTGGCGCTCATCCTGTTGAACGCCGTAATCTTCTATAATATCCTCGGCCTGACTTTCTTATTGTATGCCGGTGCCGTCGTTTTTACAGCTGGAATGGTTTTTCTGGGCTATCTGTATTACCGGAAGAACATTTCTCCCCTGTCAGGTTACGGGAAAGGACCGTCATCTTCGCAAGGTCCTTGTCCTGACGCCTCTCTTCTGGAGAAAGAAGTAATGATAGAGAATCTCCAGAGCAGGACCATGCAAAGCCTGGTTCAGCCCGGTTTCGTCCTGCATAAGCGGATCATATTTATTGAATTATTGATCATATTTACTTTATTGATCCTTTTGATCATCAGGCGAAGTTTGTAGTCTTTTCCTAATTCCCCGCTCTCTGGCCGATAAACATTCCATTCATCAGGAGTTTGACCATGCTGTATCCCTTAAAATTCCAGCCTATTTATAAGGAAAAAATCTGGGGCGGGAAGAACCTGATGGCTTACTGCAACAAGGACCTGTCCGGCCGGGAGGACATCGGGGAATCCTGGGAAATCGCCGACCATTATGAGGACAACAGCATCATCCTGAATGGTGAATTAAAAGGCAGATCCCTGAACGAAGCCCTTAAAGAATTTAAACGGGACCTGGTAGGCACCAAGCCGGAAGAAAAATTCCTGGACCGTTTCCCCCTCCTGATCAAATTCATCGATGCCCATGATAAATTATCCGTACAGGTCCATCCGGATGACCAGTACGCCGAACTTCATGAAAAAGGGGAATACGGCAAGACGGAAATGTGGTATGTGGTGCATGCGGACAGAGGAGCCAAGCTCATCATGGGCCTGAACCAGAACGTTACTCCGGATGAGTTCAAGCATCACCTGGAGACCAATGACGTAGAGGATATCCTCCAGTATGTTGAGGTCAAGACAGGCGATGTTCTGTTCATTCCGGCCGGCCGGATCCATGCCATCCTGCCCGGTGTTGTCATCTATGAGGTCCAGCAGAATTCAGACCTTACATACAGGGTTTATGACTGGGGGCGCATGGGGTTCGACAACCAGCCCAGACCGCTCCATATCGAAAAGTCCATCCAGACCATCAACTTCCGGGATGTCAACCCGAATATCTCCAAGATCCATTATTCCCATATCAACACCAATGTCATGGCAAACCTGACCCATTGTCTTTATTTCCACGTGGAAAAATATCTTTTAAACGAAAAGATGAAGTTCATCTCGGACAGGAGCACTTTCTCCATCTTCAGCGTTATGGATGGTTTCGGGCTGCTGAACTGGGAGAACCGCGAGATCGAACTGAACAAAGGCGACACTGTGCTTATACCGGCTGTCCTGGCTTCTTATACGATCTATCCTCAGCCTCTGCTGACCCTGGTCCGCTCCTGTGCCTGAGGCAGGGACCGGCCCCGGATGCACCGGTCGTGACCCCTTTCGCGATCCCTCCCTTATTTTACGATCCTGCCGTACTTCTCATAAATATACTGAAGCACTTCCAGTTTGACCGGCTCCAGCCAGAGAAGGTCGCACCACACACATTTATCCATGACCAGG
This sequence comes from bacterium, assembly GCA_028711675.1. Taxonomy (GTDB): domain Bacteria; phylum Spirochaetota; class JAHITG01; order JAHITG01; family JAHITG01; genus JAQTRT01. The sequence continues at coordinate 3,732 of JAQTRT010000137.1, forward strand.
GGCAGGAAACCGGTCTTGGAGATCCGGCTTTCTGCCGAGGAATCCACTTCCATATTCCAGTTAAAGAAAACCCTGTTCATTTTCCCCCGGCATTTGGGACAGGCGAGCAGGTTCTGTGTCCGTATGGGAATATCTTTCAGCTCTTCTCTGGCATCTTTCAGGAGCAGTTCAGCCATCTTAACGGTTTCCGGGGAAAAATCCTTTTCTTTCCTCATCAGTATCCGGAGCAGGTCCTTGCGCCGGATCAGCATCCTTCCGCAGCCGGAACACTGTTCCAGGGAGTTGGCTTCATATTCCACTGTCTTCAGTCCGGCCGAGCAGTCCGGACAGGCACCTGAAGAGGCCTTGGCCGGTTCCCCTGTTCCCGGAATATCATGGAATTCACGGGCCTCACGGGCTAAGACAGCTTTCCCTGCGTCAGACCGTCTCACCCAGGAAGAAGGGGAGAACCATCCCAGACCAGCGATCTCCGAAAGGGAAAAAGGCCCTTTCCATTTGTTCTCCCTGTCCGCCACATACCATTTCCTCTCCTGTCCGTCCGGAAGAGGGCTCTCTCCGGTTGTTCCTGTTACGGACTCCTTCTCTTTTCCATCAAGCGACTGAGGGCCGGCATCGGCCAGCTTCAGTAAAACATCGATGCGTTTACCTATTGGCGGATGAACAGAGAAAAGATCGGAAAAAAGTCCTTCTTCTTCGTCCAGGCTTCCGGAACAAGGGTCTACAATAAAGACAGCGGAGAGATCCTGACCGGTCAGGGTCTCTCCGCGCCAGCTGCGGGAAATAATATAAAGGGCTTCAGCCAGGCTTAGAGGATCGCGGGTCAGCCTGCTTCCCAGGATATCGGCCCGGTACTCCCTTTCCCGGGAAAGAAAAATATGAAAAATCTTACCCGCACCGTCCACCAGGGCCAGCAGGAGAGAAACGGGCCGGAAAAGAGAAGCTATGAACCTGGATTCCCGGTTCAGACGATCCAGCCAATTTTTTACGATAGTGCTCCGGAGGCTGAACAGGGAACAGATAAGAGTACTGGCTGCAGAATCGCCGTTTAAAAGGTGGGCTGCTTCATGGCTGACCACGGCCCGGAGCTGGTTCCGGTTCAATTTTGCAAGCAACCCTTCTGTAAATCCAATCACCAGCCGGCCGTTCTGATCTGCCAGTGAAAAGGCATTAAGGCCAGAGGTGGAGAGAAGGGCGCATTCGAACTTTATCCCTCCGCAGGCAGCGGATGTTTCCTCTATGACATCATAAAGCATCTGGTGATAGCGGTCCTGCAGCCTCAAAGGTTCGGCCCTGAGCACGTTCAGGATCCCGTTGACAGCGCCGGAAGCACCGGTCTGCCAGTGGATAAAAGCAGCCAGGGATGAAAGGAGCAGGATGACCAGGACTCCGCGGGTATCAGGGGAGAAGCTCCGGACCAGGGAAAAATCGGGCTCCATAAAATAATTCCAGGCTATCTTGATCAGGGTCCACAATAAGAGCGAAGAGAGAAAATAATAAAGTATCAGAAAAAAAAAGAGGCCGCTGATGGACCTGTTCTTCCTTTTTTCAATCTCAAAAAAAGAGGACAGCATGGCCTATAATCTCACCTCGGTATTCCTGCGCTGGGCCGGGTCTTCCATCTCGAAAAAAGGTTCACCCTGATAACGCGCCAGGCGGGCCATCAGGCTGACGGGGAAGCTCTGGATAAAGGAATTGTACTGCATCACTTCATCATTATAATACTGCCTGGCAAAGGAGATCCTGTTCTCCGTCGTTGTCAGTTCTTCCTGGAGACGGAGCATGTTCTGGTTGGCCTTTAATTCCGGATAGTTCTCCACCAGGGCCAGAAGGGAACGGAGACCGCCGGTCAGCAGGTTCTCGGCCTCTATCTTCTCTTTCATCGTGGAAGCCTGGATGGCCTGGGTACGCGCTCTGATCACTCTTTCCAGGGTTTGTTTTTCGTAGGCCATATAACCTTTTACGATCTCCACCAGATTCGGGATAAGGTCATACCGCCGTTTCAACTGCACGTCGATCTGGGACCAGGCGTTCCTGACCCTTTGAAAAAGAACGACAATACGGTTATAGATAAAAATGGACCATAATACAAGTACGCCTATGAGAACAAGGGGAATGTAATGCGGCATAATAACCTCCATGCTGATCCTTCACCTTGTCAAAAAAAGCCGGATGACAAAAAGTTCCTTTTTTTTGCCCAGTATACCTCTGATGAAGATCTTTATTGTGGAATTCCGTCCATCCGGGAATTTATTAAAAATGATCTGAAGAGGGAAAACGTGCCGGCCCGGGATAAAGGCTTGCTTTCCTTCCGATCCTATCCTGATCCTTCCGGCCGGAAGGATCCTGACATCCATGCAGCTGCAGTCCGCGGCAATCCCGTTTATTTCCAGAAGACCGGGGGAACGGTTGCTCAACGTGATGATTTTCTTGATTGGTTCCTTCTGTCCGGTCATATTAAAGGAAAAGGAATGATACCGGACAGCCTGCAGAACACCCGGCCCGGAAAAAAGAACAAGGATAAGAAGCAAGGTCTTCAGGATCATTTCTCTCTCTGCCTGAAGATCTTCAGATCGATCTTGATCCCTTTGGCTTTCAGCTCTTCCATAAAAGTAGGCATGACACCTGTGGCCGTAAAATAACCCTGGACCTTATGGGTGTCCTCATCAATGCCTGTCTGTTTATAGATGAACAGGTCCTGAAGGGTGACGACATCGCCTTCCATTCCTGTCACTTCCGTGACATTGATGATCTTCCTGCTCCCGTCGGACAGACGGGCCTGCTGGATGATGATATCGATTGCGCCGGCTATCTGCTCGCGGATAGCCCGTGCCGGCAGGTCCATCCCGGCCATGAGGCAGAGGGTTTCCAGCCTCCGGATACAGTCGCGCGGCGAATTGCTGTGCACCGTCGTCAGGGAGCCGTCATGACCCGTGTTCATGGCCTGGAGCATGTCCAGGGCTTCACCGCTGCGGCATTCGCCCACGACGATCCTGTCCGGCCTCATCCTCAAACAGCATTTCACCAGGTCCCGGATGGTCACTTCTCCCGTGCCTTCGATACTGGGAGGTCTGGATTCCAGCCTGACCCAGTGAGGCTGCTGGAGCTGAAGTTCCGCGGAATCCTCCACGGTAATGATCCGTTCATCCTCTGGGATATATCCGGAAGTGATGTTTAAAAGAGTGGTCTTTCCCGAACCCGTGCCTCCGGAAATGACAATGTTCTTTCTGATCAGGACGCACCATTCCAGGAAATTCAGCAGATCCTCCTCGGCGGAATTGAAGCGTATCAGGTCGGACGGTCTTAATTTTTCCTTGGAGAACTTCCGGATGGTAATGGTCGGCCCTTTCAGAGCCAGGGGAGGGATAATGATATGGACGCGTGAACCGTCCAGCAAACGGGCATCCACATAAGGGGAACTTTCATCGATCCTCCGGCCCAGGGGGGTCACGATCCTTTCGCAGAACTTCAGGAGCTGTTCATCGGACAGGAACTTAAGATCGGTCAGCTGAAGCTTTCCCCCCTTCTCCATATAAGTCTCGTCCTTGCTGATCACCATGATCTCCGTGACACCTGCATCTTTTAATAAAGGCTCCAGAGGTCCCAGACCCAGCGCTTCGTCCAGGATCTCCAGAAGGAGTTTCTCTCTGATCTCCCTGTCCGCCGGCGCCCGTTTCTCCTGGCTGAGCAGTTCCTCAATGAGCTTTTTCGTCTCCTCCCGGAGCTTCTCTTTATCCATATTAGCTTCAACATTGATCTCGGTAACCAGCTTCTTATGAATGCTTTGTTTGATCTCATTGTATAATTTGTTCAGATCAACGGTATCCGTTTCTTTCTTGATCTCCTTCCTGTCTTCCTCCCGCTTTTGCCGTTTTTTAACGATGTCCGAGACCATGCCGAACAGTCCTTGTTTTTCATCATCCACATACCCTTTTTCCATGATCTCAGCCAGTTTCAGCAAAGCCATGCTGAACTTGGCTTTCGGGTTCAATTCAACAAGAGGTTTTCCCAGCTGCAGGGAATTGGTCAGCTCATCCTTGTCAAAAGGCAGTTTATAGAAGATATCCAGGTTCAGGGCGCTTTTGATCTCTTCGGGCTTCAGGACACCTTCCGCGTCATACTGGTTGACGATCAGTTTGATCAGGTTGATGGAATAAAGATTCTGCCTGAACAGTTCAAGGCTCTCTTTGATCCTGATGACCGACGGGATGACAGGCTCGGACACCATGAGGATCAGGTTGGAATAATCAAATCCGGCCAGGGTGTATTCATTGAATTCCACGGATGAATTGATAATGATATAATCGAACACGTTCCTGGCCTTTTCCAGAAACCGTTCTACTTTCTCCGGGGTCATCTTGGCCACTTCATCCCTGTTCTCGGCCAGGGAAAGTACATTGAACTTTGATTTTTTCACGAGATACGAATTAAGATGACCGGGCAGGACCGCTGCACTGATCTTGTCCAGGTCCAGGCCTGAGAGATAGTATTTAAAATCCATATCAAAAAAGGAAGTAAGGGATTTTAGGAACACGTTATCCAGGGAAAGGAGAAGAACGTTCTTTTTGGTCTGTGTGCTGAGGGCTGCGGCCAGATTGATGGAAATGGTAGTTACACCGCTGCCGCCCTTGGGTGA
>JAQTRT010000138.1 GCA_028711675.1 bacterium
CTTGTCCTGATGGATAAAATGCCTGGCGATATGGGGATTCTGCATATAAAGTTTGTTGTACGTTTTTTTAAAATTTTTTTTATTTTCATGGATACTGGCGTATTTATGGGGGTATACGAATCCGGTCTCAAAAAAGAACTTCCAAAGATCATCGAGATTTACTTTATGGCAGACATATGATTTTTGATCGGTTAATTTATGCAGAAGACTGGCGAATTTGGCCTGGGTTTGAATGTCCATATCAAGGATGGCGATGCCGCTTTTTACATTAACCTTGTCGTTCTCCACGGTGCAGAGGTTCCTGTTGATGACCTGTGCCTTGCAGGTAAGTTTTAAATGATTCATAAATTCAATGTCCAGTTTCGGGATGATCATACCTACCAACAAGACAGAATTATTGTAATCCTCCATAACGGAAAAACCGGACCCGGATAGTTCTTCCAGTTCCAGGTGTATCGTCTTTCTGGTAAGCGGATGTTGAAAGATAATGACCGGGGAAGGGGATAATCTGTGCCTTAAGCTCCTGAATTTTTTTGGTTTGAACCGACGTATCTTTGTTTGCAGAGGCTCTAAAACAAATAATCTGTTTTTATTGTCGTTGGATTGCCGGATGATTTTACATTCGCCTGAATACAGAATTTCCTGTCCTTTTTTAAAGATGATATAAACGATGTGTTCCAGATTGATCCACTGGAATGTTTGGGGAGGGCTGGCGGTTATTTTTATACTGAACGAAAATGTACTGATATCTATAAGGACCCCGTGGAAAACGATGCCATTCTGAATGAACTCAACATGGATGTTCTTTCCGGGATGCCTGTTGACCTTACGGGATGAGATCTCATATCCGATTTCCGGTAATTTAAAACTGATCCCGTTTGTGTTGACATCCTTTATTTCCGGTTTAATGAATACAACTTTTTGATTATGCAGAAAATGAAAGTGAGAAAAACTATATAAGTTCAATTTTTGCAGAAAATTTACGGATTGCAGCCATTGACAGTTCAGGATATCTCCTGAACATGGTAAAGGTTTTGCTTTAACAGATAGAAAATTTCCGTATCGGGTATGGGAAAAGTTGATAAATAAGGAATCGTCCTGAAAATTGATATAATTCAATATGTTGATCAATTGCTTTTTATTGACCTTTTTCCAGTCATCCCCTTGCGTGTTCATATTCTTATTCCGGATATACTGCAATATTTCGATAGGGAGGTCCAGGTTTATTTTCAGGTTTATGTGATTATCAGGAGTATATTCTTTTTTTAATTGTAGTAATAGTTGTTCTTCTTTCGACATAGCTCAATCTCGACAGTGGTTTTACTGATCCAGTAGTACGAGACAGGTTCACAGTAAACTTTAAAATAATGGCCTACGGATAATATCGGTATTTAAGTTATGAAAGTTTAATTATTTATATGACCTTTTCCCCTTATCTTCGATAACTTGAATAAAATGACAGGATCATTGATATTAAGCTTTTAATGTGTTTTATTTCCCGTTCCCGATGGAATACAGTTCGAGCAGATCCCCGTTCTTTTTGGCCTTGACCGTGACCTGAAGCTTGCTTCTTTCTTTTCTTAAAAAAGTCTCCACTTTCCTGCTGCCCGGCTTGTCGAATTGGTAGAGCCTGCCCTTGCTGAAAATGGAATACCCGCTGGCTGCACAAGAGGGCTTTAAAGCGCATTCTTTAGTGTGTTTTGTTATAAAACCGGCCAGATCCGCTGTATTTCTGTCCGCGCACATATTGTCAATGATGTCCCCTTTCAGAACAAGGACCTCTGCCTGTTTTACTTTTTTACTGGCCCTCGTCGTGGCTCCTTCCGCGAACAGAAGACCAGGTACGAGAAAGAAGCTGATTGTGACTAAGGTGAGCTTTTTCATTGGTGATCCTCCTGGACCGGGTATAAAGAGGATGTAATTCCTTTATTTTTTTGTCAATAAATACTGCTTGACATTTGAAAATAACAGGTTATAATATATGATGTTTACGTAAACATTACATATTATACGGAGGCAATATAAATGAATAAAAGTACTGTAAGGTTTGACGGCCATACTCTGATCATCAATAACAAACCGGTCATCCTGATCGGCGGTGAGTTCCATTATTTTCGGACACCCCATACGCTTTGGGAGGACCGGATATCCAAGATGCAGAGGTCCGGCTGCAACCTTCTTTCCACTTATATACCGTGGAATTTTCACGAAGAGAAGGAGGGCATCCTGAACTGGGAAGGGGACAGGGACCTCCCCCGTTTCCTGGAATTATGCCGGAAATATAAGATGTATGTCATCATCAAACCCGGACCTTATATCTGCGCGGAATGGGATTTTGGCGGTTTTCCGCACTGGCTCCTGGAAAAGGATGTGCCCCTGCGTGTTCCCGATGAAAGGTACCTTAATATCGTGAATACATGGTTCAAGGAAGTGGCCAGGGTGATCAAACCTCATCTTATCACCAATAACGGAAATATTGTCCTTATCCAGGTTGAGAACGAGTATGATCACCTCATCGAAGAATCGGGCATTGTGGACTGTAAGGAGACCGCGAAGAAATACCTGCTGACCCTGCTTCGTTTTGCGCGTGAACAGGGGATCGATATACCGGCCTTTACCAATGAAGGCAGCTGTATCCTGGGCACGGAGATCATCAATACCCATACTTATTATCCGAACATCCCGTGGATATGGATGTGGGAATTCAATGATTTTGACAGGAAGATCGAAGAGGGGCGGAAAGTCCAGGCAGACAAGCCCCTGATGATCCTTGAACTGGAGGCCGGCTGGTTCGCACAGTACGGAAAACCGCTCTATGAAGTGGAGACCGGACTGACTGAAGCCATCACCAAGACCATTCTCACGTACGGCGCCTCGGTCATTAATTATTATATGTTCGGCGGCGGGACTTCCTTCCCTTACTGGCCGGCTAAAGGCGATTTCGGCGGGACCGGTATCTGCACCACTTTTGATTTCGGCATTTCTCCCATACGTGAGTGGGGAGAGATACATGATAAGTTCCATTATATAAAGAACCACGCGTATTTCCTTCAATCCTTCCCGGAGCTTATCACGGAAGGGGTGACGACCTATGAGGATGTCAGCGTCCTTCAGGGCGGTGAAGACATTACGCGGGTCTCCCTCCATGCCCAGGGGAAGGACGGTTCGTTCAAGAATAGTTTTGAGAACGTAAAGGTCATCCAGAGGAAGTCCTCTATGGGGTCTGTCATTCTGGTCAGGAACCTGGAGCCTGAAAAAAAGAGGATCCAGCTGAAATACAGATCAGGCCTGGCTGATCAAGAGCTTCTTATCCCGTCCGAACCCGCGGACATAGGGCCGTATTCCTCGTTTTTGTGGCCTGCTGATTTCCACCTTTCACCCGGACTCAAGATCATTTATTCGACTTCTGAACTGATCAGCCGGAAAAAGATCGGGAAGCAGGAGTTCATCATTATGCGAAATAACAAGGGATTCAGGGGAAGCCGCGGTGAACTGGTGCTTTGTACAGACGCCAGGATCAAGGTCCTGAACGGCAGCCTCCGGGCCGGGCCTACCCAGGACCGGTTCCAAAAGATACAGTATCCCAACCGGAGAACGACCGTTTTTTCTGCCGATGATCATATCTTTATCCTCCTCCCGGAGCTTGAAGCCAACAGGCTCTGGCTGAACGATGATTCCATCATTTTAAGCCGCTCTTATTTTCTGAAAAAAAGCAGTGAAACAGAAACCGGGCTCTTTCTGGACTTGCAGGTGAAACCGGATAAAAATAAACAGAAGCTGCTCCTGTGGCAGGGGAAAAAAGCCCGGACCGTGCTGGTGGACGGGAAAAAGGTGCCCTTTACCATCAGGAAAGATGGTTCCCTGGAGATCAATTACCTGTTCCATGAAAAGCGCAGGAATGAAGTAAAATGGGAAAGTGAATGGAAATACCACCCGGATACGGATGAAAAAGGGAAAAGGCTGGATGACAATTCCTGGCTCACGATCAGTAAAGATTCTCCGTTGGAAAAGGCCAGGTTCTTCAGGCACGGATATTACTGGTACCGGAGCTGTTTCAGCCTGGAACCGGGTTTTGATACCATTAAGCTCAAAGCGAATTCGAATGAGATGGACAGGTTCACCGTGTATGTCAACGGCCAGTTCCGGTGGATCGGTATCGGCTCGCCTGAACTGGATATCACATCTCTGGTCCATGCAGGCGGGAATATTCTGGCCGTGTGTTATGAGAATGCTTATCATACCAAAGCCCATCCCCATGAGGGCCCTATTAAAAAAATGAGCGGCATGTACTATCCGGTCAAGGTCATCAGCAAGACCGGGACCGCGGTAAAGGAGTATGAGATACCTGAATGGAAGGTGCAGGACGGCCTGAACGGCGTGAACCAGGGATATTATCTTCCTGAATTCAACGACACCGTTTGGCTGTCCTTCCCTGCCTCAAGGAGATACGTGTTCCAGGAGGACGCGGGAAACATCATCTGGCTCAGGAGATGGTTTAATTTTCACAGGGAGAAGGGCTGGGACCTTTCCCTTTATCTGAATATCCCCAGGCTCAAGGACAGGTGCCTGATCTATGTGAACGGTTTCCTGCTGGGCAAGTATGAGGATATCGGCCCTCAGCATAAGTTCTATATCCCGGAAAATTTATTAAAAGAAAAAAATCTGCTGACCCTGGTCCTGGAAGGTCCTGGTTTCCATCCCGTGAAGCAGTTTGGTTTCCTTCCCATAAAGTTCGATGAACCTGACTTCGGATTTTATTACGAGGCCAGGAACATGAGACTCATTGTCCGGTGAGGGGAAATATTCCGGTTTATAATCGTACTTTACAGTCCAGTATATAAATAATATCATCTGTCACAAAGGAAACGGCATAATTGACAGCAATGTGAGAGAGGTCAACACCTATACCGATTCCTGGTTTTTGCGACTTAAATGCATAACCTGTATTCAATTGCAGCCATGTGTTGAACATTATCATTAAACCTGAACTTATCTCCTCCTGTTCATCCTGTTTCCACGACACAGCCATCATAGGCTCGAATCTGAAATACCAGATCTTCGGGGATGTGTATTGAATACCAAAGTTGATCTGAAAAGGATACTGTTCTTTTTTTTCATACAGTTTGAGGGTATACGGCAGAAGGTTTTTAAGAAATATTCCTATAGCAAGTTTATTCAGGATTTCAGCTAAAGGGCTTTTCGTAAACTGGTAAGGATTTACTGTTTTAAACAGAATCCCGGAATCAAGACCGAAACCCCAGCCGCTATGTTTATAGATAGTCTGGGACATGGCTTTCAGCCTGATTCCTGCGTGAAGATAATCGAAGAAACAGCAGGCAAGATTAAAACCTAAAAACGTGGAATTAAAACCGAATGTACCTGCAGCAACGGGCGAAGAATCCCTGATAAAGATGCCCTCATCGGACAGGTTGATATAGGAGATTCCGAAAGCCAGATTACGGACAGGATATCTGAATCCGGCTGAAACGTAATGCGAAATTTTATCCCCGACTGGTGCGTACGCCAGGAATAATTCTATATTTTGCCTGCTGTAGTCCAAACCGGCCGGATTATAAAAAAGAGACTGTTCTTCCACAGCCAGGGGAGCTAAGGCTGATGCTGTGCTCATTATTCCGGCCGTGAGTTTGTAATCATTTTCAATACCGCCGCTTGCGCTGTCCCCGGCTGAGAGACGGGGGGTAGCCAGGAAAAATACGCATAAAAGGATTTGAAATCCCTCTGTTTTCATATCCATTAATCCCCCTCATGAATGATGCGGGAAAAAGATTATGAGTCATCCGGCTTCACGGGCACAGACCGGGAATCCTTAATATTTTAAAAATTTTTAAATATCTTTTAGCCTAATATTTTAATAATCGCAACTGTGCTGGAATTTTTAAGAATGCTCGATGAAAAAGAGCCGAATACTGCTGGGTATCATAATATCCGTAACTTATAGCCCGGTTTAAGTTTTTTCTGTTTATTTTCATTGATATTTATGAGTTTAACAACAGCCTCTTAAATATTAATTTTATTAAGATATATTCATCCGGGTAATGTAAGTTTATTATATACTTCCCTTATATTTTTAATTATTCCGTTAATCAACCCAAATCCATAACCAAAATGCAGCGCTCCAAAACTAAAGGGTAATAAAAGGAAATATTTCAAGCCGTTTTTTATACTGATAATAAAAGACATTATTAAAGACGCTATAATATAAGAAGTTAAAGTTAAATAAAAGATATATTGAAAAGGCATAAAAAAAACCGCCAGCACTCCGCTTACTATTAAAGATGATACTAAAACTGCGGGAATCATGTGTTTGATTTTAAAAAAATCCGGAAATTTTAACAGCACTTTTATTCTGGCATTCCCGTAATTATAATATTGCAGGTAAAGTTTTTTTAGGGTGTTCCTTGGATAATAATAAAAATTAATATCAGAAGTATAAAATATTTTATATTTAGCTTTTATTATACGCCAGTTTAATTCCTCGTCCTCACCAAATTGAAGAGTTTCATCAAATAATCCTATCTTTAAAAATATATCTTTTTGGTAAACTCCGCATTGAACAGTGTCTGTAAAGTCTGATTTTGCTTTTTGTGAATAGATACCACCCCCAACCCCAAATTTGGATGTCCTGGCTAATACATTGGATTTTGCTGTTAATGATTTAGGGATGGCTTTAATAGGACCGCCAACACATTTGACTTTATTTTTTTTATGATAAGAAAAATATTTTACAGCCAGTTGTAAAAAGTCAGGTGGGATATACCCATGAGAATCTATTTTAGCTATTAACTTACCTTTGGCATTTTTAATGCCGATATTCATTCCTGCAGGACAGTTTACTCCAGAACCACCCAGTAATTTAATATTTTTATTCTTTTTCATTAGTTTCTGGACAACTTTGGTAGATCCATCGGTTGAGCCGCCATCTACTATTAATATTTCTATTTTATTGTGTGGATAATCCTGTTTTAATACGGAATTAATGCATTTTTCAATATAATTGACTTCATTTTTCATCGGAGTGATTACAGAAATAAATGGAAAGTTATTTTTCATATATGACCTGCCTTCAATCTTTTATCCTGCTTCTGATCAATTTCAGTTCCGGGGCTGGATTAATATTTAATAATAAACATCATATAAATATTCTCCGGTCTGGTTTCTGAACCGCCCTCCCATCCCGTAGTGGTTGACCGGGCTATATAAACAGCATGCCCAGAACCTGAAGTGTCATATAAACCTGTATTATAGCATCCTTCATCCGTATGGTAATGGCTCTTAAACTGCTCATCCTGTCTTGTTCCCACATTATCTCCTGTTGTGCCATCGCCCCTGTCTGTCCGCGATGCCCGGTCGGGATCTCTTGCCGCTCCATGGTCCCAGCCACGGATAAAATATCCGCGCAAATCCGGTAAATAGAATTGGGTGATATTTTCTCCGTAGATACAGGAAGCGCCGCTATTTTTTAAAGCTGTATAAAGTTCCGGATAAGCTGATTTATTTACTAATGTCCCGTTACATTCCAGCCATCCTTCCGGCGGGGTGGAGCACGGCCATATCATGATGGTTCCCGCGGGTACCAAACCCCAGCCTTTCCTGATCTTACCCGGTGTCAGGGAATTGGAAACCACTGTTTTGCTTATTAAAGCATAGGGTGCCGATACGAATTGGACTCTGGGAGACAATATCTCGGTTTCCACTCTTATCTGAAGCCAGGCGGTATCATAGTTATCCCAGTTGATATTGCTTATGGATGAGAAACCGCCTGATGTGGTCAAACCTATATAGGTATTAAATAATCCGTTGGTCACATGCACAGTCTGCAGATCAGACCGCCAAATTTCAGTTCCGCCTGATTCACTGTCCCATATACTGAACAATATATTTTTATTCCCGTTGGCCGGTACCATACCCTGTTGTAAACGCCCCTGATAGGTTATCAATCCGGGGATTTTAGCCTGGAGATGACAGGCAGCGCTGATAAATATTAATAAGAAAGTTATTTTTTTCATCTTTTAGTTCCCCCAAAAAAACAGATTCAGGTCTGTTAATTAATGACGGCTATCTTATTTATGACCTTTTTATTCTTTATTTTTATCACACACAGGTAAACACCTGATACCACAGGTCTCCCGTTTCTATCGCGACCGTCCCATTTAAACCTGTGCAGACCTTTTAAATTCATACCCTCCTGCTTGAATTCTTTTATCATAATATGGTTGTAATTATAAACAGCAACCTGGACTTCATCATCTTTTTCAAGGTAATATTCGATAGTTGTCTGATTTTTCGTG
>JAQTRT010000139.1 GCA_028711675.1 bacterium
TATGAATCCTGAACGTCCCAGGGTTGTGATACCCCAGGTCCGGATAGCCAGGTTCATGGTATTCAGAGTATGGATACACGGGCTTTGGCCTGTGGTGGCCAGGAGATAGGCGGACTTTCCGTAAAATTCGGGGCGGTGGCAGACATGGGCCAGCCGGTCGATCCAGTTCTTCATAACGCCGTTCACGTCGTTCACGTAGACCGGGCTGGCAAGGACCATGGCATCCGCTTCCTTTATCTTTTTTTTAATGGCCTGGAGGTCGTCCTTCAGCGGGCAGAATTCCTCGCCCCGGTCAAAGCAGATACGGCATCCCTGGCAGGAAAGGACCTTCTGATGGGCCAGATGGATGATCTCGGTCTCCAGAGGCTCATGGGAACGGGCCGCTGCTTGCTGCAGGATTTCCTCAAGCAGACCAACGATCCGGCCGGTGTTTCCTTTTTTTCTGTAACTGCTGTTAAGAATAATGATCTTCATGATATGTTCATTTTCCCCCTGGTATGGATTATTGAGTATTCTGCCGGATTAACAGGAATGATACCCGGCTCTCCTCTTTCCTGCTCTCAGAGAAGAGGGGGGCCGGGTACGGATAAGGATTATTTTCCTTTCTCGATTCCCATGATGTAATAGATTTTTTTAGCAGGCATATCGTACAGTTCCATGGGCATGGAACCTTTTGACCATCTGGTCTTTTTTTCACTGGCATATTTCATCAGGGCCGGATAGCCTTTCATGGGACCTATCATGTAAGAGAGCGCGCTCTTGGCAGGAAATTCAGCCACGATGCTGTATTGCCGGCTGATAATCCTTACAGTATATTTCTTTAATTTTACAAGTTTGGGAAGGTCTTTTTCTTCCACGATGCTCCCGCAGTCGCTCCTGAGGCTGGCGGGTGCTGTAACTTTCGGATCATCATAATAAATACCGATTCCGCGGGTTGGCGTGATGCCGTCAGCGATAAGGGCCTGGTTCACTTTATAAAAAATCTTGCCTGTATCCTGGTAGGGGCCGGTAAAATGTTCATAGACCATTGTGTAGGGTCCCATTTCTTTTTCCGTGACAGGAAGTGTGCTGAACATTCCCAGGTAACCCAGATAAGCTGTCCCGAGAACGATCAGGACTGCCAGGACGATAAGTATCCATTTGATGATTTTCATGAAGGCCTCCTTATGATTAATATCAAAATATTAATATTTTGTTTATATTATTATGTTATATTCTTCTGTCAACTGATTTTTTTAGGAGTGTCAGTTCAAACGGTCAGTTCTTTTCTGTGTAAGAATAAGTGAACAGGAACGATGAGGAAAGGAGAGCAGGCTGGAGGATGATCCTGCCTGTTCCGTAAGACCGGCTTTATGGACCTTTCTTCGTACGGGCCGGGCTTGATCCGGCCAGAGCATTGTTGGCTTTGATCCGGCAGATGATCATCTCCAGGGTCTTCAGCGTATGGGTCATTTCGAACTGCGATTTCTTGATCTCATCAGCTACGAAATATTTGATGCCGCGCGTGAAAGTCTGCCTGAGCTCTGTGATGAGGCCGTGAAGATCGGTCCGGCCGTTCATGACGTTATATACGGTCTGGGGGTCCAGGGCCAGGGGATCATAGGAGGGGAGACGCTGGAGAATGGCCTGGTTCAGCTTCCGGGCCTCTCCCAGTATTTCCAGGGCATTGGTAAAAGGCTGTTTGACAGCCAGGCCAATGCCTTCTTCGATCTTTTTATTCAGGTCGAGGTAATCCACAATGGTCAGTTTTTTATCCGAAGCTGGTGTCAGACTGCTGGTCAGGACAGGCGCGGGAATATTTTCCTGAACAGGCTCCCGGCTGACAGCAGGTGATGTCTCTTCCACGGTCTTTTCATTCGCGGAGGGACCTGGTCCCTGCGCCAGAAGCATTATCTTATCATCTTCCTTTTTTTTCACCGCAACTTTGATCTCTTCCTCTTCGTCTTTCTCGTCCTTTTTAACGGTTCTTTTATCCGGGGATGCTTTTTTTATCTGTACCTTTCTTTTTTGTATCGTCACCGGCGAAAATGCCGCGTTTTTCAGGACGAAGACGCCGGGATAGCCTTTTCTGACAACAGCGGTCTCACCCTGCTTTACGATGGTAATATTGTCCGGATCATTGATGTCCGCCATTTCCACAAAGCCTTCATCTACCGTGACACTGCTTCTATCCTTCTGCGTGGCGTCGACCAGGAATGCCGTACCGCGCACACCCGCTACCGCTGTAGGCGTAAAGACCTTAAAATCCTGGTTCTTCTTCAGTTTCATCAGGTCACAGAATAGCCGGCCCTGTCCGATACTGCTGTTCACGCTCTCTTTTGACTGGTTGAGAAGTCTGGCCAGCGATATTTCCGTATTATCATTGATCCGCACCAGGCCGTATCCGGGTATCTGTATATCCAGCCTTGACTTTTTAGCGGTATAGATGGAATCGCCGGAGAACAGTTTCATTTTTATCCTGGGAGCGGTCCATTTTTCCGATTGGTTGATCTTAACATCACCGTAGAAAAAGGTGATGATACCGAACTCTGTCGCTGGTTTTTGGGAGCAGGAAACCAGAAAGACCGGCAGAAGGAGCAGGAACAGGTATTTTTTCATTTTATATTTCTCCTGATTGTTGTTGAATATAGACTTTATATATTTTGTGTCAAACATTTTTGTTCCCGGACAATCACATGAAATATGTATTTATCCTTAATGATATGAGGCGTTTTTAAAAAGGGAAAAGGGACTTCCTCCCTTTACTAATAGTTTACTCAAAAAAGCAGTTCTGTCAATTATTATTTATTAAAGGTAGTTTAAACGTTCATGTTACGGGGAAAACCTGTCTGTAAGCGTGAAAATCAAGGAGTAATGGCCTTTTTTCCAAATTTATTAACCAGATATTACTTTATATACTTTATCGTGTTTTCTTACCCGGTTGTTTATTTTAATGCCGATCTCATCTCCTGAGTTGGCCTGGCCGACATCCTTGTGGTCCTTCTGTATCGACTTTACATCTTCAATAAAATCCGTGGTGTGGCCTTTGAAATGGAGCTGGTCCCCTGTCTTAATTCCGTCACCCGTGACCTTTAAAGCCACAACACTGATATGAGCATAAAAATCCTGGACATGCGCTACTTCTTTTTCTTCCATATAATACGCCTCTCCTTTTTATTAGTGACCTGTCTTTTTACGGAACTTCCTTCTCGTCAGGCGGTAAACATTGACCGGGTACTGATCTAAAAGAAGAACATGATAGCACCTTCAAGTTTGATGCCGTTCAGTATCCTTGCTGTATTAAGATTATAAAACGATCGGGAGAATTTTTTTAAATAGTGGTAATATCCTGCTCCGATATAAAATGAGATGGGATTCTTTTCCAGAAAAACAAGGTCTATCCGCGGCTGCAGAATACCTGACTGATAAGATTCGGGTTCCTTATTGTAAATATCCACATCAGGATTTTCATGATAATATTCCCAGATATTGATGTGGGAGGTGATCCAGCCTATAAAGAGATTGGGCTGAATGGATACGGCTCTTGAAAGTTTGAAACGGTAACCATAACCTCCCAGGAGCAGGAGAGCATTCTTGAGGCTATACTGTACGTTGACAGAGGTCTCAACCGGGTCATCCACTTTGGAGTTATTAAGATAAAGATGATCAAAAAAGAGGATACCCTGGAGAGTGAGCCAATGAGGGCCGGATAAGTGATAATGGGCTCCCATACTGAATCCAATGGAGTAAATGGCGCCGCCTTGTTCGTTCATGCCAAACCAGCTCATGGAACTGCCGATATGGAGCCGGTACCGGGGCGGCTGGTATTTCTTGGCTGTATCTTCCAGCAGTTCGGAATCAAGGTCAATAGAGTCCGAAAGCAGGATGGTGCTTGTCGCCACTTCCACGATCCGCACGGCTACGCGGTAAAAACCTGCCAGCTTGGAGACAGAACCAACGATCAGGAACCGGGCGTTGATGAGTTTTCCTATGGAAGAAACTTTATCAGAATCATACAAGCCTGTCAGGTTCATCTCCATGGATTGGATGATACGGCTGATTTGTTTTTTTTCAACCAGCCGGAACCTTCGGGATTTTTCAAATTGTTCTGTAATGATCTCGGATACAGCGAAACCCAAATTAGCCTTGACGGCTTCTTCGGATTGATTATCAAAATCAGCAATAGCAATAGGGGTGTTGGGCTGAGCTTTTGTTTCCAGTTTTGTAATGATGGATCCAGCGAACTGTTTTATCTGTGCAGCGACCTGGCTTTCTTCAGCATGCACTGCTATAACAGGACCTGAACAGGCCAGTACCAGCGATAAGAACAGGTTCCGGAAACAGTTTCGCCTGAATAAAGAAGGTCCATGGTCCATGGTTGATCCCCCGTCCTATTTTATCATTTATTTTTATACTATTCCATTAAAATGGATTGTCAAATTTTTTTGGAATCTTCGATCAGAAGCAGGGACTGCATGTCCGGAAAAGAAGTTCCCGGCTTTTCAGTTCATTCAACAAAATAAACTTCACTGATGGAAAGACTGCAGACCTTGCCGCGGCAGATCACCTGGCCTATGATGGTGCCGAAAAATTCGTCATATTCCAGTTTTTGCGCTATAAGGACAGCTTCGTCCCCGGGAAGAAGGGGTTCCTGAAAGTATGCACCTATGATCCTTGTGGCGCGTATGGGTGAAGGAGCTGCGGCTTCCATGATGCGGCTGGTCTTATGGACAAGGAAATAATGAAGGCAGAGACCGAGTTGGCCTGTCATCTCCAGCTGAAGGGAGCCGGGATAAACGGGATATCCCGGGAAATGGCCTTTGAACACGGGATCATCCATGGGAATGGACCTTTTCCCCATGATCATCTCTTTCTCCGGATCAAGGCCGATGATGGAATCGAGCAGGAGGAAAGGTTCGCGGTGGGGAATGATCTTCTTTATGTCGTCCCTGTTCAGGTTGAGCTTTACCGGGAAATCATTTTTTCCGGCCAGCGGCTTTTTCCTGAATTTTTTTAAAAGCTGTTCATGGTCCATATTCAGTTCTTCAGGCCTTTCACGATCACGTCCTCGATGATGTTGCAGGCTTCGTCGATCTCCTCTTTCGTGAGCTGCGAAGAGACGGATATCCTGAACCTCCGGGCATTGGCAGGCACGGCCGGGAAATCGACCGGCTGGAGGAACAAGCCCCGTTTCTGGAGCTCCATGGCCATCTGGAACAGCTTCTCGCCGGACGAGCCGATGATGATGGGTATGACCTGGGATTCCGTGCCGCCCAGGTTCAGCTTCAGATCCAGGAGCTGCTTCTTGAAATAACCCGTGTTCTCCCAGAGCTTGTCGCGGAGAGAGGAGTCGCGCGTGGCCACTTCAAAGGCCTTGATCAGACCCGCAATGATAATGGGGGAAGGAGCGCAGGAGAAATGATAAGGGGAAGAATAACATTTCAGATAACGGATGAGCCTGGCGTTGGAACAGATGAACCCTCCCACGCCTCCGAAAGATTTGCTAAGGGTACCGAATGTGACGCCCACCTTATGCTCCAGGCCGAAATGTTCGGCTACGCCACGTCCGTTCTTTCCGAACATGAGAGTGGAATGGGCTTCGTCGATGTAAATGGCGGCTTTATACCGGTCGCATACTTCCACGACCTCTTTCAGTTTCACCAGGTCGCCGTCCATGGAATAAACGCCTTCCACGGCCACCAGTGTCCTTTTCCCCTTGTTCTTTTCCAGCATGGCCACAAGGGAATCGATGTTGTTATGTTCGAAGAAAAGCATCTTGGCGCCGGAGAGCGTGCCTCCGTCCACAATGCTCTTATGGCATTTCTCATCCAGGACCAGCACGTCCCCTTTCCGGAGAATGCCCTGGATGGCTCCCATGTTACCGCCCAGACCGCTGGAATAAAGGAGGCAGTCTTCCTTTTGTTTAAAATCAGCGAGCATTTTAGCGAATTTCACGTGAAGGTCGAAGGTGCCTGAGAGAAGGGGAGCGCCTGATGCACCCAGTCCGTACTGTCTGGCCGCGTCACATGCAGCCTGTATTACTTCAGGATGGGAGGAAAGGCCGAGGTAATTATAAGAAGTAAGGTTGATCACTTTTCTCTTTTTATGATCCAGGTTGCTCAGTATCTCTGTTGAAGCCCGGGGTGCTGCCAGGAGCTGCTGTTCAAAAAAGCTGAAGCTGGCTTTGATCTTGGGATGGTTGATCCATTCTTCGAAGTCATTGGGCGGCGCGAGCACATCCGGATTATCGTTGTACTGGAAATCAGCCAGGCTGAAACTTAAAATGTTATCCATGGTTTTTACCTTTTCCCGGGAAATACACTGAATATATAAAGACAATAAAGGTGATAAACACCACGTTCATCACCCGGTGCGTTATCACCTTAATATTATTCCTGATTATTTGAAACAGTCCGCGTCTGATTAACCCTTTATATTCTGCATGAATTTATTGGCCAGTTCGTCGATGTTCTTTATATCGGTCAGCTCCGAGCGCGGTATCTTTATGTTCAATTCCCGCATGGAACAGGAGACCACTTCGATGATATCAAGACTGTCAGCACCGTAATCTTTCATGGATTTTTCCGGAACGATATCCTCTTCCTTAACATCCTCAAGATTGGCCAGAATGTTCTTTTTTATCACTTCGATGATTTTGGCTTTATCCATTAACCGCCTCCTTAATTTTTTCTCCCAGTGTTATCTGTAAGAAAATTTCTAATAATGTAACTGTTTTTAAACCAATTTCAATAAAAAAATAGGATTTTTTATAATTTCCCGTGTTTAACCTTGTAAAACAAGCGTTTTTCAGCTTTTTTTGTTCTTTGAAGAGAGGTACCGCATCATCAGATTGTCCTGGAACGTCATCCCGAAATCAGCCGTGATGATCTGGCCGTTCACCGCGTCCATGAAACCGCTGCAGAGCCCGAACACCACTTTAGCGCAGTCCTCAGGCTGGAGCACCATTTCGTCCGGCACGCCGTTCTGTTTGATGTAATCGAAGAATTCCTGACCGAAGATCTGGGAAAAAGATTCGGTTTTAACTGTGCCGAACCGGACCACGTTCACCCGGCATCCTTCGTCGAACAGGTGGATGGAAAGGTATCTGGCAAAGAACTCAAGCAGGGCCTTGGAAGCAGCTACGAAATCATAACCCCGGTAAAAATGGTCAGGCCCGTCGCTTGAGATGCCGAGGATGTATTTCGGGTATTTGCCGAACTGTTTTTTTATCTTTCGTGTATATTCGATCATGGGCCACGTGCTGTATTCCAGGGTCTTGAACAGAGATCTTTTTTTATATTCGTCCAGGGACATGGTCCGCTGGGCAAAGGCCACGTTGCTGATGAAGATGTCGATTTTTTTTTCGTGTTTGGCTATTTCGGCCAGGAGCTTGTACGTGTCCTCGTCCAGGGAGACGTCGGCTTCCAGCAGGACAGGTTTGACGCATTTTTTTTCTTCGAACCGTCGGTACAGGTCTTTCGTGTCGGCCGAGCCCCATTTATAAGTGAGGTAAAGCCGCGCTCCGGCCTGTGCGAACTCGAGGGCTGAAGCCAGGCCGATGCCTTTGGTCCCGCCTGTGATAAGCACAGCTTGGTCTTTCATGTCAATGGTGATCATGGTTGGCTTCCTTTTTCCGATTATTTCCCGTACATCTCTTCAATGGTCTTTTTGGTCTCCGGGAACGCAAAACTGAGCCTGTGCATCATGTCCTCCTGGAGCCTGGCCTCGACCAGCAGTTTCTTTTTTTTCGCGCTTAAAGAGTATTTCAGGAGGTTGATGGATTTTACGTTCTTCTCGCTGATCTGCAGGGCGATGTCCTCTGCTTTTTTCATGACCTCTTCCCGCGGCAGGATATAATTGATGTTGGTCCCTTTTTCAGCCAGTTCGCTCCCTTTGAACAGTTTGGCCGTGAACATCATCTCGCTGGCGATGTAAGGCCCTACCAGTTCCGCAAGCAGAGTTGTGCATCCCATACCCGGAGTAAAGCCCAGGGACATGAAGACCGCTCCGTAACGGCTTTCCCTGGCCGCTATCACGATATCGCAGCAGACGGCCATGACCAGGCCTCCGCCCACGGCATGGCCTTCCATGGCCGCGATGACCGGAAAAGGAGCGTTGATGAGCTTCTCCGAGATCACAAGGTCTTTCACGAATACCTTACCCTCGCACAGATCGAGCAGGTTCTGCTTTTCCGCGCCGGCCGAAAAGACGTCCTTCATGCCGGAAAGGATGAGTACTTTAGGCTTTTCCTTCTCTTCCAGG
>JAQTRT010000140.1 GCA_028711675.1 bacterium
CAGTGGACAGCTCCAGGTCCTCCGTGTTCACACGGACGATAACCTCAGCCTTTCCCTTTATTTTTTCCAGTGCAGCCTTGATATTGTCGATCACGACCTTCTTCTGTTCTTCGGAAATGGATTTTACAACTTTACGGGCAATCAACAGGATAACACGGATGACCTGGTCTTCGGCATCCTGAATAATGGTATCCCGTTTGTCGATGGCTTCTTCGATGATGGTATGGAGCCGTTTGATCAGCCGGTCCACTTCCACTTTACCTTCCTGATACCCTGCTTCATATCCTTCCTTCTGGGCATTATCCTTGGTCTCCTGGTATTCCTTCCGTAACAGTTCCTTCTGTTCGCTGATCTTTCTCTGTATCTCGTTCTCCTTGGCGATCTTGAACTCTTCCGTCCGGGTCTTGACGTCATCCTCTATCCTGGTGGCGTCATGAGTGGCCTTTTTCACGTATTCAAAGGCTTTGGCCTCGGCATCCTTGACGATCTGTACGGCTTCCAGTTTGGATTCCTCGATGATGGTCTTGGCCTCTTCTTCTGCCTGCATGATCAGCTTTTTATTTTGTTCTTCGATATCTTCGATGGTCGGACCCGTATATTCAGCCACATCCGGCTTTGGTTTCTCAAATTTCGGTGGCGGGATAAAGACCTTGCTGGTTAAATTAAACACTTCGGTTGAGCTGAATACATTTTTTGCCATAAAAAAACCTCGCCTTCTTTAAACGATCATCTCGTCTTCGCCGCCGCGGGCAACGATGATCTCGCCCTGGTCCTCCAGTTTCCGGATGATATTAACGATCTTCTGCTGGGCTTCTTCCACATCCCTCAAACGGATGGGGCCCATGAATTCCATGTCTTCTTTAAGAAGACTTGAGGCCCTCTTGCTCATGTTTCGGTATATCTTATCCTGTACTTCCAGGTCAACGCCTTTCAAGGCCTTGGCCAGTTCGCTGGTATCCACTTCCCTTAATACTTTTTGGATGGACCTGTCGTCCAGCAGGACGATATCCTCGAACACGAACATCTTCTTCTTTATTTCCTCGGCCAGTTCCGGGTCCTCTTCTTCAAGGGACTCTATGATGCTCTTTTCCGTGCTTCTGTCCACCAGGTTCAACATGTCCACGACGCTCTCGATACCGCCGGCACTGGTATAATCCTCGCTGGCCAGCGTGCTTAGTTTCCTCTCCAGAACCCGTTCCACTTCCCGCAGTACATCCGGGCTGGTACGGTCCATCTGGGCGATCCGCCTCACGACGTCCGACTGGATTTCGTGCGGCAGGTTCTTCAATATCTCCGCTCCCTTCTGCGACTCCAGGTAAGCCAGGATCAAAGCAATGGTCTGGGGATGCTCCCCCTGGATAAAATTAAGCAGATGCTGGGGATCGCTCCGGCGCACGAAATCAAAGGGCCTGACCTGCAGGCTGCTCGTGAACCGGTTTATGATATCAACGGCTTTCTGGGTACCCAGGGCTTTTTCCAGGACTTCGCGGGCATAATCAATACCGCCCTGGCTGATGAACTGCTGGGCCATCATCAGTTCCTGGAACTCCATCAGGACCTTGTCCTTCTCCTCGGAGTCCACTTTGTCCATCCTGGCGATCTCAAAAGTAAGCTGCTCTACCTCATCCTCGCGAAGAAATTTGAATATTTCGCTCGATACTTCACTGCCGACCGTGATCAGGAAGATGGACGCTTTCTGCCTGCCGCTCAGTCTCTCTTTTGTCTTCTTATGATGGGCTGCTACGGCCTGGGGACCGCCCGCCGGATGCCCGCCTTTGCCGCCGTGGCCGTCGACCATGATAGCCTGTTTGGCATCGGCTTTAGCATCACCTTTAGGTTCAGGTTTTATATCCTGTTTTTGCTGGCGTTTTTCTTCAGCCATAATTATTACTCCTCTGCCAACCAGGTTCTCAGCAAGCTGGCCACATCCTCGGGCTTCTCCTTAGCGATATTGATCGCGTTCTGCTGCATTTCTATCCTGGCCTTCTCTTCGAGGGACATCTCGACTTCGATAGCTTCTTTCTCCGCGGATTTTAGGGCCTGCTCACGCAGCAACTGCTGCTGCATAGCCAGCTCTTCTTCCCTGATCCTCCGCCTGCGCGCAATCTCCTTTGTAACGGCTTTATAGACTAAAGTGGCCAGGAACAAGCTGAATAAAGTAACCAGGGTCCAGACCAGGGTCTTTCTGAGCTGGATCCTCCTTAAAACAGCGATATCCTCGACCTTCCATTTGTCTTCCCAGTTGAACTTCACGTTCTTGACGACCACCAGGTCTCCCCTGTCGGAATTATAACCGATGGAACCTTTAATGATATCTTCATATTTTTTCAGCTCTTCCTCGGAACGGGGGATGTATTCCCTTTTAATGGTCAGGTCCTTGTTTAAAACAAGGTTGCCCTTCTTGTCGTACACCTTCTTCCAGACCCCGTCCACCCAGGCTGCGACCGAGACCTTATCGATCTTAAAAGGCGATTTTTTAATCTTGCTGTTCTGCTCGCTGATCTCATAATTCCGTATCTTCTCGTTCTTTTCATATTTCCCGTACTTATCCGAGGCTTCCTTGTATCCCGGCGGATAATTGGGTTCCACCCCCGGAGGTCCTTCCGGAACAAAGCCATATCCCTGGAACTTTTCGTTCACGTCCTTTTCGCTGCGCGATATCTTTTCCGTATATTCGCTCTCGTCATAAGGCGTGGCGGGATTGTCCTTCTTCAACTGGACCGGGATGAACTCCTTTTTTTCCATCTCCTCCTGGTTAAAGTTAACATCCAGGAAAACCCTGACATCGACCATGTCCTTCCCGATGAACTTGCTCAATCCGCTGTAAATATCCTCCTGAACCTGGCTCTTCAGCTTTTCCGAGATCTTGTTTTCCTCTCTGGCCCGTTTCAGGTAATCCGTCTTCTCCTCGTCGGAAAAATCGGACAGGATATTCCCGTGGTTGTCCGAGACAACGATATTGGCCGTCGACAGCTTATCCACACCGAACGCAACGATATTAATGATGCCTTTGATCTTATCCTTGTTCTTGGCGATATCGGAATAGGGAGCCGGAGTGATGATAACCGAAGCTTTCCAGGGCGTATCCTCGTCGATATACAGTTCCTTCTCCGGCATGGTGATCTGAATGCTCACATCCTCCACATCGTCCAGAAGCTTGATATGGCGCGTGATCTCGCCGATCACGGCCCTTCTCTTGTTGATATTGCGTTCAAAATCCGTGGTGGTCCATTTCTGGGTATCGAACAGGTCCCACCCTTTGATCCCGGAAGGGATCAGGCCTTCCTGGGCCAGCTTCATTTTAATATACTGCTTGTCGTCATCCTTGACCCAGATATTATTGTTGTCCGGCGTAAACTCATAACCCCATTCCTGAAGCTTTTTCGAGATCTCACCGAAATCCTTGGCATTCAGGTTGGTATACAGGACGGTCTTGGTTGTTTTGGCAGAGAACGAGATAAGCAGGATAAAAGAGACGAAGACCACGGCTACAACAGCGCCGATGATGATCTTCTGCCGCTTGCCGAGTTTATTATAAGTATCTTTCAACTGTGAAATAAACTTCTTAAAAAAATCATTCATAGACTCCCCTCCCTGGCTTACATGATATTACCGCATGTTAATGATATCTTGATAGGCCCTGATGACCCGATCCCTTACCGACTTCAGAAAATTCAGCGACATCTGGGCTTCCTGGGCCGCGATCATAACCTCATGGATATTGATCTCGTTGGGCGACGTGATCATCTTGGAGGTCAGTTCGTCCGACCGTATCTGGCTGGTATTGATCTTTTTCAGGGCGCTGTTTAAAAGCTGTCCAAAAGAGGTGGCCACATCCTGGTCCTGGGATTCGGCCATAGCGCCGCTGGTATCCATGTGCTTGGGACTTGTTCTGTTTAAGGAAACATTATCACCAATAACCTCGAAACTGTTATACACTTTCATCGACTTCCTCCCTTCCTGATCTTAACCTTTACTGCCTTAAAACCTTTTAAACCTTTATCACTTTCTTTTACGCACCGATCTCCAGTGCCTTGCTGAATATGGATTTGGAATGATCAATCATGGCCACATTGGCCTCATATGCCCTTGATGCGGAGATCATATCGACCATCTCCGTCACGACATTGACATTGGGCATCTGCACATAACCGGCCTTTTCCCCTGTCTTGATGGCATCCGGATGGGACGGGTCATACACAAGCCGGAACGGCGAACTATCATCCTCAACTCTCAGGACCCTGACGCCCTGGCCCGCGATAGGCTTGAACTTATCCGGCAGAAAAGGCAGCTTGTATTTCACTTTCGTGTCAGCCGGCATAAAAACCACCTTTTGCCTCTTGAACGGCCCGCCTTCCGTGGTCCGTGTCGTGTTCACGTTCGCGATATTATTCGCGATCACGTCCATCCTGAGACGCTGGGCCGACAAACCTGATGCTGATGTATTAATGGATGTAAACATTCCCATAACTCATTCCTCCTCAGATCAACTCATGGCCATATTGAGCATGCGGTAATTCATCTTCATCTTATCCACCAGAGCCCTGTACCGCAATGTATTGACCACGGCATCCGTCATTTCTTTCTCGATATCCACATTATTCTTATCGTTCCTGTAGTTGGTATCATATTCCACCTGGATCTTTGGCCCGACCTGCCTGTAATCCACAGGCCTGTTAAACGGGATATGCCTGTCATTTGTGATATAACCCTGGGGTTCCCTTCTGGCAATATCTTCCGAATCAAGGGCCCTCTTCAATTGGCTTTCAAAGGTCACCGAACTTTTTTTGAAATTCGGGGTGTCCACATTAGCGATATTGTCCGAGATCACCTTGTGCCGGACAAGGGACGTGTCCATGGCCCTCTGCAGAAGGTAATTCATCTTCATGAATTCTGATTTTTCAAACATTGTATGCCTCTTTTTACTCTATTTCTTCTCCTGTTTCATTTTTCGGATAATTAAAATTTTCCTTAATCCTTCTATAATATAGTTCATAAATACAGTTCCTCGTTTAAACACCCTATAAAATGTATCTTGACAGGTCCTTGTTCTCAACAATATCGGAAAGCCTGTCCCGGACATATACGGATGCCACTTTTATCTTCTTCTTCTTCATATCCGGGGCATCAAAGGAAATATCCTCCAGAAGCTTCTCTAAGATAGTATGGAGCCTTCTGGCCCCGATATTCTCCGTTTCATTGTTCACTTTAAAGGCTATCTTGGCTATCTCGGCAACGGCATCTTCCTTAAAATCGATCTCGATCCCCTCTGTCCCCAGCAGGGCGATATACTGCTTAATGAGCGAATTTTTAGGTGTCAGGAGGATTTCCTTGAAATCGTTCTCCGTGAGGGATTTCAGCTCCACCCGGATGGGAAACCGTCCCTGGAGCTCAGGGATCAGGTCAGCCGGCTTGTTGCTGTGAAAGGCCCCGGCAGCGATAAAAAGAATGTGGTTGGTCTTAATAACGCCGTATTTGGTCATGACATTGGTCCCTTCCACGATAGGCAGGAGGTCCCTCTGGACGCCCTCACGGGAAACATCAGGCCCGGTCTTTGTGTTGGTGCCGATGATCTTGTCGATCTCGTCGATGAAAATGATCCCCATGTTCTCCACTTTCTCGATGGCTTCGGTAATGACTTTGTTCATGTCGATCAGTTTCTCCGATTCCTCGATGAGCAGTATCTTCCTGGCCTCTTTCACGGTCACTTTCTTCCGCTTGGTCTTTTTAGGCATCACATTGGAAAAACCCGGCATCATGAACTCGATATCATCCATGCTCATACCGCCCAGCATATCCACCATGGGGAAGACTGTCTCCTTACCGGTCAGTTCGATATATTTATCCTCAAATTCTCCCTTCACCAGCTTCTCGCGTATCTTATCCTTGGTCTTCTGCAACCGCTCATTCGGTATGCTTTCAACCTCTTCCTTTACCGTTTCATCAACCGCGTCTTCCGTTCCTTCTTTCTCTTTCCCAGTATTTTCCGGGACAGACAGGTCCTTGGCCTGGTTCTCGGGAACAGGGAAAAGCAGGCTCAGGAGCCGGTCCTCCACCAGTCTTTCCGCCTCGAGCTTTACCTTCTTCTGCTCGTCATTCTTGACCATGTTCACGGCCACGTTAGTAAGGTCCCGGATCATGGACTCCACGTCCCGTCCCACATAACCCACTTCCGTATACTTGGTCGCTTCCACTTTAATAAAAGGCGCGCCGGCCAGATGAGAGAGCCTTTTCGCGATCTCGGTCTTACCCACACCCGTAGCCCCTATCATGATAATGTTCTTGGGCGCCACTTCATCCCTTAATTCATCGGGCAGGAACCTGCGGCGGCTTCTGTTCCGGAGGGCAATGGCCACAGCCCTTTTCGCCTCGTTCTGGCCGATGATATACTTATCCAGTTCCAGCACGATCTGCCTGGGTGTCAGCGCATCGGAGATAAGTTTATTTTCCTTTTCCGTTTTCATCCATGCTCCTTGCCGGACCCGACGGGGATCATGATTTCAATTCCTCGACTGTTATATTGGTATTGGTATAGATACAGATGGAGGCCGCGATCTTCAGCGATTCCTCCACGATCTCCCTGGCTGTAATCTTTTTATTATTGCTCCGCATCATGGCTTTTGCCGCGGCCACGGCATACTGGCCGCCGGACCCGATGCCCACCACGCCTTCTTCGGGTTCAATGACATCGCCGTTCCCCGAAATCACGTACATTCCCTCCTTGTCCATGACAATGAGCATGGCCTCCAGCCTTCTTAATATCTTGTCCGTCCGCCATTCCTTAGCCAGGTCTACGGCTGCGCGCGAGATCTTCCCGTAATACTGTTCCACCTTTCCCTCGAATTTCTCGAACAAGGTGAGGGCATCCGCCGTGGAACCGGCAAAACCAGCCAGGACCTGGTCGTTGTATAAACGTCTGATCTTCCTGGCATTGCTCTTCATGACCGTTTCCCCGAAAGTGACCTGTCCGTCGCCTCCGATGGCATATGTATCGTTGTATGACACGGCCAGTACGGTCGTCGATCTTATTTCCATAAATTTACTCCTTTCAAGCATGAGGATGGCATTTCTCATAAACATCTTTCAGCTTGTTCTTCATGATATGGGTGTAGATCTGGGTCGTGGACAGGCTCACATGGCCCAGCATTTCCTGGACCACGCGGATATCACACCCGTTATTGATCATATAAGTGGCGAAAGTGTGCCTGATCGTGTGAGGGGAGACTTTTCTGGCCAGGGCTGTCTCTTTCACAATGGTCTGGAGGACATACCGTACTCCCCTGTCGGTCAGGCGGCTGCCTTTTTGATTGATCACCAAAGCCTCTTCTTTCCTGTTCAGGGCTTTCAGCAGATGGTTCCGCAAAGGGATATATTTTTTTAAAGCCTGAAGAGAGGAAGAGCCCAGGACAACCAGTCTCTCCTTGTTCCCCTTGCCCCTGACCTTGACAAGTGATGAGTCCTGATCGATGTCCGCCAGGTCCATGCCCACCAGCTCCGACACCCTCACTCCTGTGGAAAAAAGGACTTCTATCACGGCCTTGTTCCTTACGGATTCAAAATCCTCCTCACGCACAAAATCAAGCATTTCATTCAGTTCATCCAGGTACAGGAAATGAGGAAGCTTCTTCTCCAGCTTGGGGGAAGAGACCAGGTCAGCCGGGTTCCTCTCCACCATCCGTCTCATATACAGAAATTTAAAAAAGGACTTGATGGCCGCCAGTTTCCGTAAAATGCTCTTTTTCGAATATTCCTGTTTCACCAGATCGGACAGGAATTCCCTGATCACCAGGTGATCGATGTTTCCGATCTCCCTGATAAGTTCACCGGGCCGCTTTTGCAGGAACCGGCTGAACTGCATCAGGTCCTCGTTATAGCTCTTCCGGGTCAGGCCCGAATATACTTTTTCCGAGTCCAGGTATTCAAGAAACCGGCTGATATGATCATTCATTAACGCCATTGCTGCTCCCGTTTCCATTTCCGTTCCCGGTCTCCTCGTCCTTTCCTTCTTCTATCGTAAAATCGCAGGTCAGGTTGGAACATTTTTTTATCAGTTTCTTCGCTTTCTTGCTGTAGATCAAAAAATAGTTGCATTTCGGGCACCGCTCTTTCAGAGGCTTGCTCCACAGGATATACTTGCATTCCGGATTCGTGCAGGCGTAAAAGGAGCGCCTTTTTTTGCTCCGCCTCTGAATGATCTTCCCGCTGCA
>JAQTRT010000141.1 GCA_028711675.1 bacterium
AGGTTCACCTTCATCCTTCCGGAAAAAATGGATGTGAACGATACTATCGTGGAATTCCTCTGCCGCAGTGTTAAAAAGGAAGAAAAGCAGGAAGGCAGGCTGTTCGGGAAGAACATCGGGGATGTTTCGATCAGGGACCTTGTCATATCCGGCGCTGATTTCGTTATCAATAAGATCAGTAAGATCATGCTCCCCGTCCAGGAGGAAGCATGGATGAAGGTGAAATCGGACAAGGCCGAAGAGATGATGATCCTCCTTTCCCCGGGCCTGAACTGGACGAATGTCTCCCGTGTCGTGAAAGATCTGAAGAACATTCAATCCCTTGAGTTCTGCAATAATTCATCCAGCCGGTATTATATTGATAACCTGAAGCTCATCAGCAGGGGGGAGAGCAAGAAAGTATTCAAGAATGTGGCTCATAAACCGGAAGATGCCCGGCTGAAAGTGGATGACGTCGAAGTGAAACGGGACAAGAATGAGAACCTGAACGACATCATCAAAGGCGTGAACCTCACCCTGAATAAAACATCGCCCGGACCCGTGAAGATGAGCGTGAAAATGGATACAGAGGTTATTGAGAAAAAATTGGACGATTTCATCGCCCAGTATAATACGGTGATCACTTATATCCTGGAAGCGGGAAAAACATCCAAGTCCACCAAACCGGGAACAACTGAGAAAGCGGAAAAAGGTGCTTTATCCAACGATATGGCCCTGATGAATCTTAACAGTAAGCTCCGTTCCACCATAGTCAATTCCTATTCCACTTCACTGGGCGATAAGCTGGCCATCCTGTCCCAGATCGGCGTCTCCACCGGACGCTGGGGTGCCACATGGGAGAACATCAGAAAAGGGCTCCTGGAACTGGATAAGGAAAAATTCCAGACAGCCATGAACCAGTTTGAAGAAAGGGTGGGTGAGATCTTCGGGTATGACAGTAACAAGGATAAGATCATTGATACAGGCGTGGCCTATGAACTGGATAAGGTGCTGAAAGGTTATATCCAGAGTAAAGGGGTCATTGACGGGAAGATCGCTTTACTTGAATCCTTGGTCAAGAACAAAGATAAAGATATTGCCAGCAAAGAGGACAGCCTCGGGAAATACGAGGAGAACCTGCGGACGAAGTTCACCAAGATGCAGAGAGGCCTGCAGGGATTGAAAGGCACATCCCAGGCCCTGGAGAATCAGATCAAGAATCTGCCTTCGCAGGATACCACCAAGAAGGATAAGGAAGAATAAATGGAAGTTTATGTGAACGATGAGAAGCTGGAGATTCAGCTGGAGTCCGAGGATAACCTCAGGCAGGTCATCGAGGGGATCAACGACTGGCTCTTCAAGAACTCAAAAGTGATCGATAAGATCGTGGTCGACGGAAAGATCTACACCCAGGAGATCGATGGGTTGAGCGTTTATCCTGTTGAAAAAGTGAACAGACTGGACCTGACCGTCGTGAACATCAATGAGTTAGTGCACAGTTCATTGAATGAGACCAGGAATTACCTGGAAGCTATCCTGAAATATATACAGGCTAAAGAGGAATTCCTGGAGAGCGATGTGGAACGTATCATCCTGGGCCTGAACTGGACTCTCAATATCCTGATGCGGACCAATAAAATATACAATTATGAGAACCAGTTCAAGGACAAAGAATTCAATTTCCGCGAGGAGTATGAACGCTTTGAGAAGGATAAGTACCAGCTGGAGGTGCTGTTCACCCAGAAGAACAACAAGGAGATCACGCGCCACATCAAGGACAATCTCTCCCAGAGCATAGAAAAATGGTACGGTTATATCACGCCGCTGATGGAAGATGTCAGCCTGCATCTGTCCGATATGAATTCCCTGCGGGAAAAGGTCTCGACCCAGATCTATAAGATCATCAGCAAGATACCCGAGATGCAGAAACTGGTCGATATGATCGTGGCCGACCTTCAGACCGGTCATGACAAGGAAGCCATGGCTAACATTCAGATCATCGCCGGCACTCTTGAGTCCATTATTGCCCTGATGCAGCTCATTAAATCCACGTTCTCCATAGATTATAACAAGCTTCATTGTGAAGGCCAGCCGGTCGAAGAGTTCAACAGGGCCGTCAAGGACATACTGAACGAGATGCTGAACGCTATACGGATCAAGGATGTGGTCCTGATGACGGACCTGCTCACCTATGAGCTTAATCCCAAGCTGGAAATGTACCGGGAGATCCTGAAACTGGTCTCGAAAGAACTGCATATAGAGATCAATTAAGACCGGTTGTACAGACAATCTTTATCAATGACGGAACAACAGACTTTCAGGTCTGTTGCTGACATAGGACTGCACACTTAATGGTGTGCTGCTGCAAAGTTTCCCTGTTTCCCCTATCCTTTCTCTATTTTTCTTCAATTTTCTTGACATGCAATTAGAAAGATATATTATCCCTTAGGCAGGAGTGATTTATGGAAATTACTTATGAAAAATTAGGCGAATATGCGAAAGATGTGCGTGTGAAGATCATACAGATGCTGACCGAAGCCAAGTCCGGCCATCCGGGCGGCTCCCTTTCAGCTGTGGAGATCCTGCTGGTCCTCTTTTTTAAGTTCATCAAGCGTACCAAAGAGAACGCGGACCGTCTGGACAGGGATTTTTTTATCATGTCCAAAGGACACGGCATACCGGCCCTTTACGCGGTCCTGTTCAAGCTTGGTCTCATTGAAGAGAAGGAATTAATGACCATCCGGAAACTGGGCAGCCGGCTCCAGGGACATCCGGACAGACAAAGACTCCCTTATGTTGAGGCCTCCACCGGTTCCCTGGGACAGGGATTGTCCATAGCACAGGGTGTGGCACTGGGCCAGAAACTGAACAAGACCGATTCCCGAACTTATTGCATGATCGGCGACGGCGAGATGGAGGAAGGCCAAATCTGGGAGGTCTTCCTGAGCGCGTCGAAATTCAAACTGAACAACCTCATCGTGTTCCTGGATTACAACAAAGCACAGATCGACGGCCTGGTGAAGGATATCATGGACCTGGAGCCTATCCGGCAGAAACTGGAAGCGTTCAAATGGCACGTTGACGAGATCAACGGCCATGATTTCAAACAGATAGAGAAAGCCGTATTAAAAGCCCATAAGATCAAGGACAGGCCCACTTTCATCATCAGTCATACCATCAAAGGGAAATGCGTCCGGTTCATGGAACAGAATCTTTTACAGTGGCACGGTGTGGCCCCCAGCTGTGAAGAAGCCAAAGCAGCAATTGATGATATCATGAATGATTAGTCCCTTCAAGAAGATAAAGCTGTATTGTATTGCCTTGAGCATGGCCGTTCTTCTTGCGCTCCATTGCGGAAAACAGGAAGGAAAGATCAGTATCACCGGGAACGGCCGGACGAACGAACCTTCTTCCAGCACGGGCAATAGTCAGCTTACCCCGGAGCTTTTTTTTAAAATATCCATTGAGATGAACTACATCGCAAAAAAATACAGGGATGATGCGGCAAGCAGTACGGATGCCGCGTCCGGTAACATGGAAAAGGAAATCAAGGCTGTTTATAAAAAATACGGTCTGACAGAGGATCAGTTAAATTTATACAGCGAGAACAATTACCGTGAACTGGAAAGCTTTCTGAACCAGCATTCTGAGATCGAAAATCAGCTCAGGGCTCAATGAGATAAAAGGCAGGTTTATATGGATAATCTTCAATATCAAGTCATACGGTTCTTTCTTAATATCATAGCCGATCTGCCGATCATGTTGATCTTTCTCGTGTCCGCCACGTTCCATGAAGTAGGCCACGGGTACGCGGCTTATCGCCTGGGAGACCATACGGCCAAGGACGCGGGAAGGCTGACGCTCAATCCCCTGAAGCATGTGGACCTGTTCGGCACTATTATTTTCCCCATCATGCTCAGCGTGGCCGGATTTTTCCCCATCGTTCTCTTTAAGCCGGTGCCGATCAATCCCGCCAATCTGAGAGACCCTGTCCGGGACGGTATTAAAGTGGCGTTCGCCGGGCCCGGTACCAACATCCTCCTGGTCCTTGTCCTTATCCTGCTGACCAGGCTGTTGAACTCTATCGGACCAATCGCTGTTTCCGGAACTTATCTTTTTATCAGGGAGAATATCATTGTTACTTTTATCCTGGTGAACCTCATCATTATTATTTTCAATCTTATCCCTTTCCCGCCTCTGGACGGTTCGTGGATCCTGAGAGGCATCCTTCCGCCTCAATGGCGTTTTTATTTTGAAAAATATAAAACCTATCTGTTCATCTTTTTCTTTATCCTGGTAATAACAGGCAAGATCAATTTCCTGCTGAATCGGGCATTAAAATTCTTCTATTATCTGACGCGCCTTCTGATCGGATAGCTTTTTGGCAGCTTGGTGCCGTTTCGGTACAAGGTGCCTGCTATACTTTGATCTGTCCGTCATGGAGTTCAATGATTCGATGGCTGATCCCGGCCAGCTGGGGATTATGGGTCACCATGATGATAGTATAACGGGTGCCGGTACCGTACACAGTACGGTTTTTATTATAAAGCTTATTTTTTAATAATTGTATGTATTTATATAGTAAGATCAATAGAATTATTGTAATCAAACAAATGTGTTTAAAAACGCAATATTTCTATACAATTAATGTGTTTTATGAAGAATGTACTGTGTACGGTACCGGCACCGTAAACCCGGCACCGTAAACCCCCGTAAACGGCACAAGGAGTGACACCGCTTGCGAGCCGGACTTGAATTTTATTCCGGATCATTCATTTTTTAATAATTGACTTTGTTTTTTTTCATGATACGTTATTTTATAAATACAGGGGGTATAATATGAGAAAATTGATTTTAACGGTATTATTGATCAATATTATCTTTGCTGGTCTAGGGACAGCCGGCCAGCTTGATTCGCAGATGGATAAGATCGTCCAGACCTTTATTAAAGACGCGGAAGCCCGTTCACCCGGTCTTATCAAAGAGACACTGGCTGTATTCCCTTTTAACTGTGATGAAAAGCTTGCGAGAAAAAGGGTCGATCTTGCTGTCAGTGAACTTCTTACTTCGCATATCTTAAAATCCGGTACGTTCAAGCTGATCGAAAGGAGCCGGATCGACACGATCCTTAAAGAACAGGAACTGGGTCAGACCGGCATCATCGATACGGAAACCGCTGTCAAGGTTGGAAAGGTCCTGGGGGCCAGGCTGATGGTGCTTGGCAATGTTGCCCGGATCGGCCGCTCGTACCAGATCAGTTCCAGGCTTGTGGATGCCCAGTCTTCCGAGATAATTTCCGCTTCCATCGTTGAAGTACCGGTGGAGACTTTTAACGAAGAAGCATCCCGGTACCTTGTGATCGTGCCGGAAACGCAGACCCTGGGAGTTTATTTCACTTTTCTTTATATGCCTGCCTCTGTAACAAAACTTTCCCCGGCAACATATTATGGTATAACTTTTACACCGGCACCGGTACAGGCCCCTGTCTCGTTCGCTTCTCTGGGCCTTGGATTGCGTTACTGGCCTTTGAAAAGGATCATGGTCGATGCCTGTTTCTTTTTATTTACCGGATATTCCGGAAAGTCCCTTTCCAATTTTACTGTATCAGCGGAACATTTCGATACCAAGGATATCAGTGAGAGCCTGACCGGTAATATGCTTAAGATATCCGCCAACTGGGTCCAGCCCATTTCCGGTATCCTGTACGCTTATGCCGGGATAGGGGTCTGGGTGTCGATGCTGTCGTTCAATAATGGCGAAAAGACGGATAATATAAGGGTAACCAATCCGGCCGGAGAGACAGTTGAGATCCGTTTACCGGGTAAATCACAGAGTCCCGTTACGCCTTTGATGCGTTTCGGACTGGAACTGCGGCCTCAGCAGAGATCCGGCATTGGTTTGTTCGCCAATCTCAGTCTGCCCAGAAAATATAAATATGACATTTCGATATATAAGTTTTATAATACAGGCGGGGATAACTGGACGTTCAGCCCTGAAGAAAAAATGACGGTAAGGGAGATAGTGCTCTTCACCCTTGATCTGGAATTAACATTATCATTTTATTTTTAATTTTGTAGTGTTGATACTGCACTGAACCATGACCATAAGATACTGCTTTATTCAAACCTTCTTATTTATCCCTTGACAATGGAAATAAGCAGGGTAATCTTTCAGAAGAATCCATAAAAAGGGAGATCCCATGCTGGCAAAAAGACTGATCCCGTGCCTGGATATTGACAAGGGCAGGGTTGTTAAAGGGACTAAATTCCTCAATATCCGGGACGCAGGCGATCCGGTCGAGAACGCGAAACTTTATGACCGGGACAGGGCCGATGAGCTTGTCTTTCTTGATATCACGGCCTCCCATGAAAAACGGGATATCCTCCTGAACGTAGTAAAGCGCATCGCCGAGAATATCTTTATCCCTTTTACCGTAGGCGGCGGTATCAGGACAGTCGAGGATATCCAGCTCATTCTCCAGAGCGGGGCGGATAAGATATCCATCAACACGCAGGCTGTCCTCCATCCTGAGATCATCACGGAGAGCAGCAAAAAGTTCGGCACCCAGTGCATTATGACGGCTATTGATGCCAAGGCCACAGCGGAGAATAAATGGGAGGTCTTCATTTACGGCGGAAGAGAGGGAACAGGTATCGATGTCCTGGAATGGGCCAGACAGTGTGAGAAACTGGGTGCCGGCGAGATCCTGCTCACAAGCATGGACCGCGACGGCACAAAATCAGGCTATGACCTTGAACTGCTTAAGACCGTCGCCACGGGCGTGAACATTCCTGTGATAGCTTCCGGAGGCGCGGGCGAGCTGGTCCATTTTTATGAAGCTGTAGAATACGGGCATGCCTCGGCCGTTCTGGCCGCATCGCTTTTTCATTACAGGGAGTTCACCATCCCCCAGGTGAAAGAGTATTTAAAGAGCAGAAGCGTATCCATAAGGATGTAAGTGGAATAATCGAACAAGGCTGGTATCCCGTTCTGTGCAGCGGGGATTCTTCACGTCTTCTCCAGTCCCACCAGTGTGATATCATCGTACTGGGGACATGTACTGATGAATTCAAATATCTCCTTCCTGATCCGGTCAATAATGAAATCAATAGGCCTGTCGCTCTGTTCTTTGAAAACAGTCTTGAGCCTTTCCAGGCCGAACCTTTCTTTAACGCTGTTATGGGCTTCTGTAGCGCCGTCCGTGTAAAGGAGGACCTTGTCTCCCGATTCCAGCAGGATGGCCCTGTCTTCGAGCAAAGCTTCGATATCCGGGGATATGCCAAGCAGTGTGCCTCCGGACTGTATCACGTCAAGGACCTTCTTTTTTTGTTTATAAATAAGGATGTGTTCATGGCCTGCCGAGGCATAGGTGATCTTGGAGGTCTTCGGCTCCCAGACAAGGTACAGCATGGTCATGAACTTTTCTCCGCCGATATGCTTGTTCAGGATATAATTCACGTTGAGCAGTATCTGTTTGGGAGATCTCTCCTTGTTGGCATATATTTGGACAGAGGTCTTCACCATGGCCATGCAGAGACCGGCTGCCACGCCCTTACCGGACACATCGCCGATGATAATGGCTGCTTTTTCTTCTTCAGACAGGTTGATGAAATCATAATAATCACCGCCGATCTCCCTGGCCGGCTGCATCAGGCCCGTGACTTTGAGTCCGCTGATGGAAGGTGTGCCCTGGGGAAGCAGGGCCAGCTGGATATGGCGGCCCATCTTTAGTTCTTCCTCGATCCTCTCTTTTTCCACCAGGTCCAGGTGGTGAAGAGCATTGAAAACAGTCACGCCGATCTCGGCCCCCAGCTTTTTTAAAATTCTGGTGTCGTTGATTGTGTAAGACCGCAGGGATTCTTTTTTCCCCAGGCCCAGGAGAGCATAGATCCTGTTCTCATAAATGATGGGGACCAGAAGATCGAGTTGTGTCAGGTCGAACCAGGAAAGGGCGTCTTTTTTCAGCGTTTGATAATAAGGGTTCACTTCGATCTGTTCTTTTTCCAGAACGTCCAGATGTTCCTCCAGCCATGCCATGACCGGCTGATTGTGTTCCAGCCGGAACAGGACCTCTGGCTGGCTTATAGCTTCTTCTTCGCGGAAGGTCTCCGGTCCCTCTTTTTTTTTCTGGTCTTCCGGATCCCGGTATCCCTGCCTGGCTGCCAGGCAAAAGCAGTTCTTCTCCTTGGACAGGACAAAGATCAGCC
>JAQTRT010000142.1 GCA_028711675.1 bacterium
GTCATATCCGAGATCAGCCACAGGATCTATATCATGTATGCGGGTGAGATCGTGGAGACCGGTTCACGCGATGATATTTTCAATTCCCCCCATCATCCTTATACCAAAGCCTTATTTGAAGCCATCCCCGGTTACCGGGGCAATTTTAAGGAACTGAAACCTATTCCGGGAACCCTGCCTGACAATCTCCGGATCCCTGCAGGCTGTATGTTCTATCCGCGGTGCCCGGCAAGGAAAGAGAAATGCCTGAAAGGCAGGATCGAACTGGCCAGAAAATCAGACAATCATTTCTCAAGGTGTATATTATAGATGTCCATTTTAAAAATTAATAATTTAAAAGTTCATTTTCCTGTAAAGGCCGGTTTGTTCAAAAAAGACAGTGAATTCCTGAAAGCGGTCGATGATGTCTCGCTGGAGATCAAAGAAGGTGAGGCGTTCGGCCTGGTGGGTGAATCAGGCAGCGGAAAAACCACGCTGGGGCGGAGTATTTTGAACCTGGTTCGGATCACTTCCGGAGATATCTTTTTTAAAGACAGGAAGATCGACTTTAACAGCAGAAAAGAGATAAACAAGATCAGGGAAAAGGTCCAGATCGTCTTCCAGGACCCGTTCTCCTCGCTGAATCCCAGAAAAACGATAGGTTCCATGCTGATCGAACCTCTCCTGATACATAAAAAAATGAAGAGAAAAGCTGCCATCCAAAAAGCAGTGGATCACCTTCTGGTGACAGGCCTGAAAGAGGACGATTTCTTCCGTTATCCGCATGAGTTCAGCGGTGGTCAGCGCCAGAGGATCGGCATAGCCCGGGCCCTGGTCCTGGACCCGGAATTCATTATCCTGGATGAACCTGTCTCGTCCCTTGATGTTTCGATCCAGGCCCAGATACTGAATTTATTGAAAGACCTTCAGAAAAGATTTAATCTAACATACCTTTTTATCGCCCACAACCTGAATGTTGTGCGTTTTTTCTGCAACAGGGTAGCGGTTATGTACAGCGGGAATATCATGGAACTGGCCGGTTCGGAAGAGATATTCAACCAGCCTTTTCATCCTTATACGCGTTTACTGCTGGAATCCATACCTGTTATCAGCATAAAAAAGGATTTCAAGCAGCTTGAACTGCCGGAACAGACCCGGTTGTCCGGGGGACAGACCTGCAAATTCCTGAACCGTTGCAGGGAAGCAACGGAACGATGTTATCAAAAGAACTCTCAATTTCAATCCATCAAGGAGAACCATTATGTCAGGTGTTTACAATATGATAAATAAAAAATATCTTGTCACCGGCCTGATCCTGCTTTTTTTCCTGTTCCTTTTTTATCTGGTTCCGGGGCCGTCCCGGACGATCCTTGTGCAAGTCCGGGAAGGCGATACTTT
The DNA here is from genome assembly GCA_028711675.1 of bacterium. GTDB lineage: Bacteria > Spirochaetota > JAHITG01 > JAHITG01 > JAHITG01 > JAQTRT01. The sequence goes on from JAQTRT010000142.1 coordinate 1,378, forward strand.
TCACAAGGTGGCCCGGACCCTGAAAAAGGAAGGAATGGTCCGGTCCGAACTTTTCTTTATCGGCCTGGCCAAACTGACGGGCAGTTCGGGAAAATTAAAAACAGGCACCTATGAGATCAGCAGCCGTTCCGGTTCCTGGAACATCATCCGTATCCTGACCGGCAGTAAAACAGCCAGTAAGATATTCACCATACCGGAAGGTTATAATACATTCCAGATCGCCGGACTTTTGGAACAAAGAGGCATTACCTCGAGGACAGCTTTTTTAAATGCCGTGAAGAGCCGAAAGATACTCGATCATTTCAAGATCGATCAGATGACAGCCGAAGGTTTCCTGTATCCCGAAACATACTATATCCCTTATGAATACACGGCTGAAGATATCGTCATGCTCATGATGAAGAGCTTTTTCAGCAGGATCACACCCGTATACATTAAAAAAATAAAGGAAAAATACGGGTCCCTGGAAAAAGGAGTGAATCTGGCCAGTCTTGTAGAATGGGAAGCTAAAGCGGATTTTGAACGTCCCATCATTGCCGGAGTGTTCCTGAACAGGCTTAACCAGAACCTGAACCTGGGCTCGTGCGCTACGGTCCTGTATGCGCTTAACCGCCATAAGGAGAGACTGCTCTTCAAGGACTTGAAGATCAATTCGCCCTATAATACGTATGTTTATCAGGGTCTTCCGCCTACGCCGATCTGTAATCCTTCCGAGAAATCGATCCTGGCCGTTATTTATCCGGCCAGAGACACATACCTGTACTTTGTTTCCATGAACAACGGACGCCATTATTTCTCGACAACGTACGGAGAACACCTTCAGGCTTACCGCTATTACATACTAGGCGAAAGGGTTCAATAATATTGACTTTTGATTTTAATCGATTATTTTACTACCCATTACCGGGATGTAGCGCAGTTGGTTTAGCGCGCTTGCCTTGGGAGCAAGAAGTCGGGAGTTCAAGTCTCCCCATCCCGATATGATACGCCTGTAGCTCAGTTGGATAGAGCAACGGATTTCTAATCCGTTGGTCGCAGGTTCAAATCCTGCCAGGCGTACATTCTGTCCCGTTACCGGCTTTCTCTTCATCTGATATTAATTTGACTTTTAATTATTATCCGTTATATATGGATTGATTAATCCATTCATGAATTCCGGGAAAAGGACCTAAGAAATGAATAAAAAAGAAAAACATGTCAGGCCGGATTGGGATGAACACTGGCTGGAAATGGCCAAAGTGGTCTCTAAAAGAAGCACTTGCCTCCGCCGCCGGTTTGGCGCTGTTATCGTAAATAAGAATGTGGTTATCGCTACAGGATATAACGGAGCCCCCAGAGAAACGCCTAATTGCTTTGACCTCGGTAAATGTTACAGAAAAGAAAGGAACATTCCGGCCGGAAGTAATTATGAAAAATGCCGGTCAGTACATGCAGAAGCCAATGCCATCATCAACGCGGCGCGGGAAGGGATCTCTATTAAAAATACAGAGCTTTATCTGTATGGTGAAGATGCCGACAGCTTTGAGATCGTAGGCGGAAAACCCTGTAAAATGTGCAGGCGGATGATCATCAATGCGGGGATTCAGATCGTGGCCGTGAAAGAGAAAGAAGGTATTCAGAAATATTATGTAAAGGACTGGATAGATGAAGCTAAGCTGGATCCGTTTAAGGAACTGGACGAAGAAGGCTATTAATTAATCTTAAGAATCCATATAAATCCCCGTAAATATCAGATAAAAAACGAAAAAACATACTAATTCTTGACAAATTATTTAATTTAGTTAAATTCGATCTTATTATATGCAGAACATTGAATTAAGCAATTACAGCGAATTGGTCGATCTGGTTACCAGCATTGTCCGTGAAAAAATAAGCCAGAAACAGGATTTATTTGATGCTTCTTACTCAATACCGGTAGGTGTTTCTAACCGTCATATCCATGTAACAAGGGAATCCCTGGATGTACTGTATGGGAAAGGATATGAACTGAATCCTTACAGATACCTTTCCCAGCCCGGTGAATTCGCAGCTAAAGAAGCTTTAACCGTAGTAGGACCGAAGATGAGAGCTGTCGAGAACATCAGAATACTGGGACCAATCCGGTCCTTCACCCAGGTCGAACTTTCTTTAACTGACGGGATCTATCTGGGGATCGAGCTCCCTATACGGATATCCGGAGATGTGAAAGACTCGACTCCGGTCACCATAATCGGACCGAAAGGAGTGCTTCACCTGAAAGAAGGCGCCATCCGTTCAGCCAGACACATCCATATGACCCCGGCTGATGCCGGAAATTTCAATGTGAAGAACGGTGATGAAGTAAGAGTGGAAATAGCCGGCGAGGGCGGCGTTATCTTTAAAAATGTCCATATCCGTGTATCTGAGAATTATAAACTTGATTTTCATATCGATACGGATGAAGGGAACTGCGCCAATGTGAAGACCGGGCAGTTATGCAAAATCGTCAGATAGATTCAAGGAAAAGGAGATCTGTGAGATGTTAAAACGAACTTTACTGTGCAATGATGTGACAGAGAACCATATTAATAAAGAAGTGGTCCTGAACGGCTGGGTCCATTCCTGGCGTGACCACGGCGGAGTGATCTTCATTGATCTGAGGGACCTGACCGGTCTGGTCCAGATCGTATTCAATCCGGAAATATCGAAAGAATCCCATCATATAGCGGAAAAATTGCGGTCAGAGGATGTCGTAGGCGTTAGAGGAAAGGTAGCAGCCCGTTCAGATGAGACCATTAACTTAAAATTACCCACGGGAAAACTGGAAGTGAAAGTGAATGAAATCGAGGTCTTTAATAAATCCCAGACACCTCCTTTTGAGATATCGGACGACCGGATCAACATCGGCGAGGAACACAGGCTGGAGTACCGGTATCTTGACCTTCGAAGACCCAAACTGCAGAAAAATATCATTTGCCGGCATAAATGCGTCCATGCGTTCAGGGAGTTCCTGGATCAGGAACATTTCTTTGACATTGAAACCCCTATCCTGAACAAGAGCACTCCTGAAGGGGCGCGTGACTTTCTGGTCCCCAGCCGCCTCAATCCCGGAAAATTCTATGCTTTACCCCAGTCACCCCAATTGTTCAAACAGATCCTGATGGTGGCGGGAATGGACAGGTATTACCAGATCGTTAAATGCTTCAGGGATGAAGACCTTCGCAAGGACCGTCAGCCAGAATTTACACAGATTGATATGGAACTTTCTTTCATCACAGAGGATGATATTTATCCTCTTGTAGAGAATATGTTCAAAAAGGTCATACAGGAAGTGTTCGGTGTCGAAATCAAGACACCGTTCCCCCGTCATTCTTATGATGATGTGATGTTGAAATACGGTGTGGATAAGCCGGACCTCCGGTTTAAGATGGAATTGGCCGATATCACGGATCTTGCGGACCAGACGACCTTCCAGGTATTCAAGAACGCCATTGCCCGGAAAGGCATCGTGAAGTGCCTGAAAGTGGATGACGGTACAAAGTTATCCCGGAAGGATATCGATGATCTGACAGCCTATGTATCCATTTTTGGCGCTAAAGGCCTGGCCTGGATAAAAATGACGGACAAGGGTCCGGAATCTGTTGTGGTCAAGTTCATCCCGGAACAGATCATGAAGGAAATAGTATCCCGGACCAGGGCGAAACAGGGTGATATCCTCTTTTTCGGAGCTGATAAAGCTACTGTTGTGAACGATTCACTGGGTAACTTAAGGAATAAAATCGCGGAAAAGTTCAATCTGATCGATGAAAACGAATTGAATTTCTGCTGGGTCAATGACTTTCCGCTTTTTGAATATGATGAAACAGAAAACCGGCTTGTGGCCAAACATCATCCTTTTACCCATCCCAAGCTGGAGAAGGGAAGGATCGGTACGGAAGAAGAATTGACCAAGGCCCTGAACGATACGCCAGGATCCTTATATGCCCGCAGTTATGATCTTATCCTGAACGGGATAGAACTGGGCGGGGGCAGCATCCGTATCCATCATAAAAAGCTCCAGGAAAAGATGTTCGCTTCCCTGGGATTTCAGGAAAAAGAGATGCAGGAGCAGTTCGGATTTCTTTTACGGGCTTTGGATTACGGGGCGCCGCCACACGGAGGTATTGCCTTCGGCCTGGACCGGTTCTTGATGCTGATGCTGAGGGAAAGCTCGATCAGGGACGTGATACCATTCCCCAAGACCCAAAAAGCGGTCTGCCTGATGAGCGATTCACCGTCCCGGGTACATGACCGGCAATTAAAGGAACTTTCCCTGAAATGTGACATAATCGAATGATTAAAAATATCATTATAGACAATAATAACATCATTGCGGATATCGTCGGAAGCCAAGACAGATTCTTAAAGATTATTTCTAAAAGTTTCGGCATCAAGATATTTGCCAAAGGGAACAAGCTCATCATCGACGGAGAGGACGACGGCGTCCAGCGTGTGGAAAGTCTTCTCCAACTTATCCTGGATACGGTCAAACAAGGATACCGCGTGGATTATTATGACCTGAATTATGCCATTAAACGCATCCAGAAAAATCAGGACGTGGATTTCAATAAAATATTCTCCCATGGTATCAAGGTGGCTTTAAAAGGGAAGATCATCTATCCGCGGACATACGGACAGCTTGATTATATCGATTCCATCCTGGACAATGATATCGTTGTGGCTATCGGTCCGGCCGGTACGGGAAAGACCTATCTGGCCATGGCCCTGGCCATTGATTATCTCATCAATGAAAAAGTCAAGAAGATCATCCTGACCCGTCCGGTCGTGGAAGCCGGTGAAAGCCTGGGCTATCTCCCCGGGACGCTGGAGGATAAGATCAATCCTTATCTGAAACCTCTGTATGACGCGATCTTTGACATGATGCCCCATGAAAAATTCCTCCGTTTGCTCAACACCAACGTGATCGAGATAGCTCCTTTGGCCTATATGAGAGGCCGTACGCTGAACGACGCTTTCATCATCCTGGATGAAGCTCAGAACACGAATTCGGAACAAATCAAGATGTTCCTGACACGTATCGGCGTAAATTCCAAGGCTGTCCTGACCGGCGATATCACTCAGATCGATCTGCCCAGTTCGAGAAAATCAGGGCTGGTCCTGATCCAGGATATTCTAAAAGATATCAGCGGTATCAAATTCGTTTATTTTAGCTCTGATGATGTAGTGAGGCATTATCTAGTCCAGAGGATAATAGATGCCTATGAAAAATACAATACTAAAAATATTTAAATGGATAATTGATCCCGGGAAAAAAGACCTGTACTTTAAGATCATCCTTGCTTTGATCCTGTTCTTCTGGAACTTTTACCTGTCCACGGATAAATACAGGAAACAAAAATTAAACTTTAAGGTCGGGGATATTGCACCTTATGATATCAAGATCAATAAGGATATGGAATATATCGATTATACAGAGACCCGGAAAAACATTCAAAGCCTCATTTCCAATGTAACTCCGATCTTCACGCTTGAGCTTTCCGTATTGAGGACTGAAAAACAAAACCTCTCTTCCTTGTTCACTGCTCTGGAGAAGATCGATGCACAGCCATCTCCCGCGAATGAAAAAATACGGGAATTCAAAAAGATGCTCCTTGTCCGGATATCCGGTTCCCGGGACGATGAGATGATCTCCCGGCTCTTCCCCCTGTATAAGAACAACGGCTTTCAGGATAAACTGGCTGATATCCTCGATAGCCTGTATAATACAGGGATCACGGAACTTAATACCAATGATATCAATCTATTGAGCAGAACCGGAGAGATCATAAAAGCTTATTCCAAGGATAGCAAGGAACAGATATCACTGGCCTCCTATAAAAAAGATATCTATTATTTTAACGAGCTGAATTATTCCGAACTGGTGAAACGGTATTATCCGAATTTATCTTCTGATAAGACCACGGTTCTGGCATTTCTTCTGGGGAATTTTATCAGACCCAACCTGTTCTTCAGCAAAGATGAGACGGATAAAAAGATAGTAAGCATCATCAACGCCGCGAAACCGGTAAAGAAAAAGCTTAAACAAGGGCAGGTTCTTGTCCGTTATGGACAGGAAATCACGGAGTCGGATTTTAATATATTAAAGGAAATCGTAAAATCGTCCACAGAAACTAATATCATCGACGGATATTTTATCTATCTTCTCCTTATCTTTGTCTTGATCTTTTTCCTGGTCAAAGTTTATATCCATGAGATCCTGGATAACCATAAAACCTATATTTTTATTCTTAGTTTTATCTTCTTAGCCATCACTCTTAACTATTTTTTTATTTATTTCAATAATTTTTTCAGCCCCAAACTTTCCAACAGCCATTTTATCCCCATAGCCGGTTTTTCGATCCTGATCGCAAGCCTGACCAGTGCCATTCCATCCTACTTTGTCATATTCTTTCTGTCCATCCTTACGGTTTTTATCAGCGGTTTTAATTACATCGATTTCATCGTGATCCTCTTTGTGGGTATCTTTACCCTGATCCTGTCACGTAACCTGAAGAAACGATCCCATATGTGGTATCTGGGACTGCTGATCGGTGTTTTTTATATGCTGTTGAGCATCGGGAACGCTCAGATCAACAACCTGGACAGGAACCTGCTCTTTAATCTTATCCTTATCGGTTTTATCAACGGGATCGTTTCCGTTCTGCTGGCCATTGGTCTTTATCCTTTATTTGAAAACTTATTTAATATCGTAACGGACTACCGCCTGATAGAACTTTCCGATCTGAACCTTCCGATCATGAAAAAGTTACTGATCGAGGCA
>JAQTRT010000143.1 GCA_028711675.1 bacterium
TGCCAGTGTGGCAGGCCAGAACGTAAGCTGGGGCAGCGGCAATTTCGCAGTCAACGGGAATTGCGGTAATGTGGGTTATGATGTGGCCTACAATAAAGACGGAGGCATAACAGGCAAGGTGGATTACAGCGGTAATACGGTCAGCTATGACGGTTCCACGCTCGCTGCCTCTGGCAGCGGCTACAACGCGTCCGTGAACAAGGACGGTTCCGGGTCTGCCAGTGTGGCAGGCCAGAACGTAAGCTGGGGCAGCGGCAATTTCGCGGCCAACGGGAATTGCGGTAATGTGGGTTATGATGTGGCTTACAACAAGGACGGAGGCATAACAGGCAAGGTGGATTACAACGGGAACACGGTCAGCTATGACGGTTCCACGCTCGCTGCCTCTGGCAGCGGCTACAACGCGTCTGTGAACAAGGACGGTTCCGGGTCTGCCAGTGTGGCAGGCCAGAACGTAAGCTGGGGTAACGGGAATTTCTCGGCCAACGGAAATTGCGGTGATGTGGGTTATGATATCGCCTACAGCAAGGACGGAGGCATCACAGGCAAGGTGGATTACGAAGGTAACTGTCTGGGATATGACGGGAAAACGATCAATCTCACAGGAGAAAATTATTCACTTGGCTACAATCAGGAGAACGGAGCATTCACAGCCGGTTTCAACGGCCAGGAACTCACATATCAGAACGGCGATTTCAAGGCCAACGGGAATTACGGTGATGTGGGTTATGATATTGCGTACAACAAGGACGGAGGCATTTCAGGTAAAGTGGATTACAACGGCAACACGATCTCCTATGACAGCGGCAAGGCTTATGCTTCAGGATCGATCGGCGATAACGGGACCTATTCCCTGAGCACGGACGGGAAGAGCATCACCGCCAACGCCTCGTACGGCGGATTCGGTATTAAATATGAGAACGGCCAGTTCAGCATCGAAGGGCCCAAGCTCATCACTTCAGCAGGCCAGCTCCTGAGCCAATTCCCCTCAACCCTCTCCCCCTCCCTATTCAGTAAATCATTCATGAAATCCTTTTTAGGCGGGGACGAGGAAGAAGTCACGCTGAAGAACCTGGAAGACGTGGAAGACTACGTCTTTGGCAGCAAGGACTAACCTTCGCCGGATCATCCTGTTCCTTACTAATCACTGGACTTATTTAAAATTTCCCCCTTATAATTTTAATTGAGTGCATCTTCATTAATGAGACCGTTCACGACTAACTTATGCTTTTACAGCCTTTAAAACCTTTTTAACCTTTTCTGCCTTTATCCTTCCCCTTATTTCAATTCACTTGACAAAAGATATTTATCTGTTATAATTACTTCAGTTAAATAAAAAGAAGGAGGGTCCAATGAAAAAGACCATTTTAATTTCCGTTCTCATACTGGGATTCACGGCTGTACTGTTTTTCCAGACAGGATGCCGGGACCAGAAATCATCGCTTCTTTCTTCCGCAAATCCCCTGAAGATCATTGAATGTAAATTCGCCGGCGGCGCGGCAAAACCCGAACAGATCAGCGATACATACAATGCCGGGGACAGGGTCTGGATCCTGTATTCGCTCTCGGGTTTTACGCGGATGCCCTCATCCGGTGAGAACGCGGAGAAAGAAGATATCTGGATCAGGGAAGACCTGATGATCACCCAGGAAGACGGGACTGTTGTCTTTATCCAGCCCTCCATCGTCAACATGAGAGATAAGATAAAAAAAGGCGCACCCAAGATCGTCCTGGATAATAATTTTACCTTTCCGGGAAATTCCAAAAAAGGGAAATATAAGATAACGCTTCTGGTCACAGACCTTTTCACCCTGAACATAGCCAGGCAGGAATACACCATCACGTTGTTCTGAAAAATTTATTTCTTATATTTATTCAGAAGTTCCTTGAATTCCGGGGTCCGGACCAGGTCTTTGACAAAATATCCGTCGCTGGTCTCATCATATAAAGCGCTGAAATGGTCCCAGCCGCGCTTAAAGCCTTCTTCATAGTATTCCAGCGCCTTGGACAGGTCCTTTTTCGCTCTCCAGTAATAGATGGCCAGATTGATATACGGCGTTGCGTAATCCTTGTTTATTTTAATGAGCGTCTCAAAATCATTCCTGGCATCATCCCATTTTTCAAGCCACAGATAAACCCATCCCCTGGCATTGTACACTTCATCAGCACGGGGGTCCAGGCTCAGCGCCTTGTTATAATCATTAATGGCCTTCTTGTACTCTTTGAGATAAGCATACACCAGTCCGCGGTTATAATAAGCATTGATATAATCCGCATCGAGTTCCAGGACCCGGGAAAAGTCCTCCCGGGCTTTTTTATATTCATTCAGCTTTTTATACGCGAACCCCCTGTTGAACCAGGATTCGATATCTTTCGGGTTCATCAGGACAGCCTTGGAAAAATCGACAACAGCCTTCTGGTAGGATTTTGATTTATTATAGACAAGGCCCCGGTTATAATAATAAGAAGCGTCATTGGCCTGAAGCTCGATGGCTTTATTGAAGTCAGCCAGGGCTTTGGCGAATTCGTCCTTGTGAAGATATGCGATACCCCTGTTGTTATACGCCTCGGCATCGTTCAGCCGCAGCTCGATCACGCGGTTGAGATCCAGGATAGCCTTGTCATAATCGGCCTTGCTGCACAGGACCAGGCCGCGGTTGTAATACGCGTTCACGAAATACGGGTCCAGGGCCAGGGCCTTGTTGAAATCCTCAAGGGCCTTATCATACTCTTTCCTGAAATAGTACAGGATACCGCGGTTGTAGTACGGCTGGATATAATCCGGGTCGATATCCACGGCCCGGTTGAAATTATGAAGCGCCTTGTCATAATCATTCTTCGTGCTGCTGAAAAAGCCCAGGTTGTTATAGGCCTTGGCCAGGTCCCGTTTCACGTCGGAATCATCCCAGGCTGCGATGGCTTTGGTGAAAAATTTCACTTTATATTCAGGGTCCGTTGATTTATAGGCCATATCGAAGTACAGCCGGAACTCGGAATTGGTTGCGGCCGGCAGAGAAAGCTCAAAAGCCAGTAACTGCATGATACAGTATAACAGGATCATCATTGATTTATATTATAATATCTATTTACGCGTTTTCAACTTTTTTTATTAATTATTACCGGTACCCGTTATTTAATTTTCCCGGATTGATCCAGCTTGAGCATCCAGATATCCTTAGCTCCTGCTCCCCTTGATCCGGTTGAACCGGCCGCGATAAAACCGCCCTCCGGACAGGTCCCAATGGAATAAAAAAGATCATCGTCTTTACCGCCAAAGGTCTTTTCCCAGAGGAGCTCTCCTTTTTTATCCAGGCGGATAAGCCAGCCGTCGCTCGCTCCTTCTCCTTTTGACGTAGTAAATCCGGCTGCCAGGAATCCGTTATCGGATGTTTCCACAACGGACCGGGCCTCATCCACGTCCATGCCGCCGAAATTTTTATCCCAGGCCAGATTCCCGGAACCATCCAGCTTCAGAATCCACGCGTCACGAAAACCGCCTGCCTTGGAATCATTATAACCAGCGACAACATAGCCCTTGTCCGATGTCTGACAGATGCTTCGGCCTTCATCCGTATTCGCACCGCCAAAGGTCTTTTCCCAGGTGATCATACCGGACTGGTCCAGTTTCAGGACCCAGAGATCAAATCCACCCTCACCCTTGGACTGAGTGGATCCTGCTGCGATATACCCGCCCTCTGCTGTCTGCTGGATGCAGTAGGCTTCTTCATAACTTTTCCCGCCATAGATCTTCTCCCATAAAAAATTACCGTTCGCATCGAGTTTTATGATCCAGAAATCCGTGCTGAACCCTGGCCTGGCCTCTGTGGAACCGGCTATGATATAACTGCTGTCCCTGGTCTGCCTGACGGAATAAGCCATATCATTACCCGGCCTTCCGTACAGTTTCTCCCAGGTCACATCCCCTTTCTGGTCGATCTTCACGATCCACATATCCGGCCCTTGTTTGGGATCATTGCAGCTCATACCGCAAAAAACATATCCTCCTTCCCTGGTCTGCTGGATATCATGGATCTTCTCCTCGCCTTCTGTCCCGTAGGTCCTTTCCCAGGTCACATCCCCCCTTTCATTGAGGTTAAGGACCCAGCCGTCCGATTCCCCTTTGCCTTTGGAAAAAGTATAACCGCCAAGGATATAACCGCCGTTCTTCTTGGTCTGTACGGCAAACGCTTCCTCATCCTCTCCCGCGCCATAGGTCCTGTCCAGAGCGGCTTTCTGCTCCCGGGGGAAAAGACACAGGATGAAGGAGAGAAGAAAAAGGATTCGGATCATCCGGACAGGCTGAAAAGCCATGGGACTTCCTCCTTATCATGCTTTATTAATTATCTTTATTTTAATAAAGACCAATATATTATTTTTATAATGGAAAGTCAATGTCCTGTCAATAATTTTATAAAATATTTGACATCGGAGAAGAATATGGTATGTTTTACCATGTAATAAAAATTCCACCAAAGAAGGCGTATCATGAAAAAAATCATATTTGTCATTTCACTTTTTATCCTCTCCCAAAACCTGTATCCCCTGCCGTTCTCGGATATACCCTCACAGACCACTCCTTTCGGAAGCACCAGCCGTTCGGTATTCGGCGATTTCAATCTGGACGGTACGCTGGACACTATCCAGATCCAGAACCGGGCCGATATATGCTGGGGCGTCTACATGAATAACAGCAAGGGGACCTATCAGATCAACGGCTTTTTCGGGTTCATGAGCGGCCAGTCCGCCAACGCGGTCGCCGCTGGCGATATGAACAACGACGGATTCATGGACATAGCCGTCAACATCGTCGGCCAGTCGCTCATGGTGGTCCGGAACAACCAGGGCGGGTTCGATCCCAATTCGCCTGTCTGGTCTTTACCGGATACGGCCGGCACCATCAAGGACGTGCTGTTCGCGGATTTCAACAATGACGGGAACCTGGACCTGGCCGTAGCCTGTTCCAATGACCGGAACAGGATCTATCAGGGATTCGGCAACGGTACTTTTTCCCTGGTTTTCACCTTTCCCAAAACCAACACCACGCTGCAGCTGGCAGCCGCAGACCTGAACAAGGACAATTTTATCGACCTTGTCACTGTGAACAGATCGAGGTCAAATATCGTATATTTCATGAACGGTTTCACTATTAATTCCAGTATAACCGACAAACAGCCTTATTACAGCACATGCGCGGAGATCGGAGATGTGAACCACGATAACTGGCTTGACATTATCTTCGGCAAGTCTTTATCCGTGAACTCCTGGACGAACCTGATCATCGTTTGTACCAACAACCATACCGGTTCATTCGCTCCTTACCAGACATTGGCTTACACAAATAACAATAGAAATCGGACCATACCCCGTAACATCTCCTTTGGAGATATTGACAATGACAAGGATATCGACATGGCCGTATCCTATGCCAAAGATAACGACTGTTATGTCTATATCTACACCAATAACGGATCGTATTTTTCAAAATCATCTTTCAATGCCAATGACCAGCAGACACGGGGCCAGATTGATTTTGTGGATACGGACAATGACGGCGACCTGGACCTCTTCGCTTCTTTTATCTATGAAAATAAAAGCCCCCTCATCAAAACGACCCCGGCTATGCATACAGAAGGTGAAACAGAGCACGTATTAATATTCGGCGATGAACAGCTCCTCCTGCAAAACTGGGACAAGATCATACTGGGCAGACCCTATAAAAGCGGAGGCGGCGGAGGCTGGAAATGGGCTGACTGGGGCAATTATACAAACCGCGACCATAATAACATCACGGCAGTGGCAGTGGGAGATATCAACGGCGTCCTCTCCTTCAATGATAAAACTGATTTTATCATCGGCACCAGACAGGGCTGGATCTATGCTTATACCAATAGCACCCCGCCCTCATCCTCAACCAACAGGTTCAACCTCTGCTGGTCGAACAAGGCCAGACCGGGCTACAAGATTGAAGCCCTGGCCCTGGGAGATCTGAATGGCGACGGCGCGCCGGACCTGCTCTATTCTCCTGGATTGACAAACGGCGGCGGCGGTAACGACACCAACAGCGGCTGCTTCATCATGTTCAACAACAACGGCGGATTCAACACAACCGAAAGGCACCTTCCTCCCATGGAATTCGCAGGCGGATATATCTACCTATCCGCCAAGGAGATACTGGTCGACGATATTGACAAGGACGGCGATAATGACATTATCATGGGCGGCGGCGGGCCTGACCTGATCTATTATAATGAAGGAAAAGGGGTATTCAACGAAGCAACGAGCTGTTACCCGGAAATCGATGAAACCCAGGCCATTGACCTTGGCGACCTGGACAATGACGGCGACCTGGACCTTATCCGGGGGAACCAGATGAACTTTACTTACGCGTACAGGAATAACAACGGCATCCTGGCTAATTCCCCTTACTGGCAGTCCCCGACCGTGAACAATATCAACCAGGTCAAACTGTTCGATGTGGACCATGACGGCGATTTGGACCTGGCCTGCGTCAACCAGAAAAATTTTTATACTTATATAATGAAGAATAAAGGGGCCGGACTGGGAACGACACAGGACGATTATCTCTGGAAATCCGGCCGCCTGGACGTAAACTATACCAGTATCATTATGAAGGATTATGACGGTGATAATGACACCGACCTCTTCCTGACCAGCTCCAGCGGGTCAGGTGTGGCTTCAAACGAGACATATGAAGGATTATACTCGGACAATTTCCAGAATTGGACCAATCTCCCGAATACGGCAACCTTTATCAGGCAGAACTGGACCAACCAGGGACCGGGCGGCGCGCCGGCTGATCTGAGCGATGTTGCGTTCAACATAATAGCCCAGGACAATGAAGGCCGCGGAAACGTAAAAGACGTCCTTGTGCGGTTCCAGATATCCCTGCTCGACGGGACGGAATGGAAGAACGCGACCATATCGGCCACGGGACCGGACATGACGCCGGGACCCCTGCCCTCCTCGTTCTTCATGAAAGCCAGGCCCTGGGGCTGCACCAACAGGATGCTCCACTGGAACGCCATTGCAGACCAGGTCCAGGGCTCACGCTTCATCATGCGCATGATCGCTTATCCGGGTTTTCAGAAGACCGGCAAGGTCCAGCACGCGGCTTTTGTGTATTACATGTACGGAGGATTCTACATCAACGGCGGAGCTACGGCTATCATCAAAGCGCCCAAGAACAACGAAAAGGTCTCAGGGATGGTAAAAATATTCGGCGGCGCCTATGATTATGACTTTAACAGATATGTCATCAAGATACAGAATTCATCAGGCGTCACCGCAGTGAACACCACCAATACCAATGCTGTTCCGCCCATCGGCCTTTTATATGAATGGAACGCTTCTTCCCTGCCTTCCGGCAATTACACCATCACATTAAGCGTCTTTGACAATCTGTACACAAGTCCTGTGGTCGATACTGCAAACGTCAGGATCTCATCCAAGGAGCAGGATAGCCCTACGATCACAGCTGTCTATCCCACAAATAATATGCCCAATGCAGCGGCAAACTCCCCTGTCGTGGTGAAATTCTCGAGGTATATGAACGAGAACACGCTGAGGGACGGGACCATGAGGGTCGACGACGGTACCAGCCCCCTGGACGGTAACGTGAAATACAAAAGCATCGTGAAATGCCTTATCTTTGACCCGGACCCGCACCTGAGCTTTAACCGGACCCATATCGGCAAAATCGAAGCAGCCTTCCAGGACGTACTGGGTAATTCTCTGGGCAATGATTATATCTGGAATTTCGCTGCGGAGAAAGGGCTCCCCGAGTCCATCCAGGCCGTATCTCCCCTGTACGAGGATGTAGCCACTAATACCCCGCTGAAAATAACATACAGCCTGGACATGAGCGCGTATTCCAATTTCAACGATACCACCTTTATTCTGCAAGACATTGACGGGAACCGGGTCCACTGTACGAACTCCGGGTTCAATCCGTCGAACCGCCAGATCGTTTTCACGCCTGTGGCCGGCTTGAAAGGAAGCACCCTGTACATCGCCACTATACAAAAAGGGATCATCGCCGAAGCTGTCCCTTACCCCTATTCCTGGTATTTTATTACCCAGGACATGGTCCAGCCC
>JAQTRT010000003.1 GCA_028711675.1 bacterium
ATAATAAAAATTTTCAGCTTCGTCCCTGCTCAACCGTAACATCTTCAGAGCAATAATACGGAATCCATGCTTCTCCAGACGCTGTATGATCTCTCCCATGTTCCCGGTCCTGATTGCATTGGGTTTTATGATAACTAAGGTGCGTTCCATAAGTCATTATACCATCAACTGGGTTATACAGGCTACGGAAACAATATCATCCGGTACGCACCCGCGGGAAAGGTCATTAACAGGCTTGTTTAAACCCTGCAGGATAGGGCCAAAAGCCTCGGCTTTGGCCAGATACTGGGTTAGTTTATAACTGATGTTCCCTGAATCCAGGTCAGGAAAGATCAGGACATTGGCCTTGCCGGCCACTTTACTCTCTCCGGCTTTTTTCTTGGCCACTCTCGGCTCAAGAGCTGCATCTCCCTGTAATTCCCCGTCAGCCAGGATATCCGGCCTTCTCACTTTTAAAAGATTATACGCTGTTACGACCTTGTCCACCCTGGGATGCTTAGCGCTTCCTTTGGTGGAAAACGAGAGAAAAGCCACGCGCGGCTCGCACCGGAACAGTTTCACCATGGATTCAGCTGTCGTGAGGGCGATATCACAAAGCTGCTCCGCATTAGGGTCAGGAACGACTCCGCTGTCAGCATACAGGAAAAGCCCCTGCTCACCGTACGGGCAATCCGGGACGATCATGACAAAAAAACTCGAGACAGTCTTGATCCCGGTCTTGGGCCCTATCACCTGGATAGCGGCCCGCACCAGGTCTGCGGTTGTGTTCATGGCTCCGGCCACCATGCCGTCCGCAAAACCGGCTCTTACCATCATGGCGCCGAAATAAAGTTCATTGGCCATAGTCTGCCGGCTTAAATCAAGGGAAATATTCTTTTCTTTCCTTAAAATATAGTATTCCTGAACGAAACGTTCGAAATGTTCGCTTTTCCCGATAGAACTGATCTCAACCCCTTCAAGATTAACTTTCAGTTCTTTTTCCTTTTTCCGGATAAAATCCGGATCACCGCACATAAATAGTTTTTTCACCAGCCCCTGCTTCATCAGCTTTTCCGCGGCAAAATACATCCGGTCTTCCTTATATTCCGGCAGAATGATGGTCTTCGGATTCTTTTTTACCTGGTCTTTGATATGTTTATTGAAATCCATAATATTATCGGTTTAACTTTTTCCTTAAATTTTCTATCACAATCTCCGGGACATATCCCGAGACATCTCCTCCGAACCGTACTACTTCCTTGACCAGTGTGGAACTGATGAACGAGTATTTCTCGCTGGTCATCAGGAAGATCGTATCGATCTCAGGAGCCAGTTTCTTATTCATAGCCGCAAAGGCAAATTCATAGTCAAAATCCGTTACAACCCGCATACCCCTGATGATCACATCCGCTTTAACCTTTTTCAGATAATTGATCAGTAATTCATCAAAAGAATCAATAACAACATTATCCAGGTGGTCCAGGCTGTTTTTCAGGAACGATACCCGCTCCTCTATGGTAAAAACAGGATCCTTATGGCTGTTCTTGGCAACAGCAACGATCAATTTACTGAAAATACTCGATGCACGCGTGATAATATCGATATGCCCGTACGTGATCGGATCAAAAGTTCCCGGATATACCGCGATTTTATCCCGTTTTTCCATAAAATATGTAAGAATATATTGTTTTAAATAACATTGTCAATAGTTTTTTACGAAACCGACAAGAACATAATAAAAATACCGCAATAAATCAACATCTGCCACCAATCTATCCTCATTTATCTGATCGTAAAAAAATCATCCTCCGGAAAGGAGAGCATCAGTTTTTCCCCCTGTAAAACAAAAAAACCGGGCCTGTAATATCTGCCGCTTAGCTTGGCTTTTAAAATAAAATAAATGTTATAATGCCCCTTTTTCAGCTCGGGAATGGGGAAAACAAGCTTCTCCTCCTGTCTGATCACACCGTAGTTCAGATTGGGCTTGATTTTATACAGATGGTAATCCTGGTAATTTTCCACGTATTCGAATCCGGCCGGGATATAATCCACGATCTTGATGTTCGATAAATCTTTTTTGGAATTGATCCTTAAATGCACGATGATATCATCGCCGGGATTAAAGCTGGAACCCGCTCTTTTTAATTTACTGTAGTAATTCTCTCCCTCACTGATATATTTCAGACGATAATAACTTTTTTTAATCTTCAGGGACCTGTTGTTCTTTTTACTCATGGCGGGCTCAGGGATGATCCGGGTATACAGGCTCTCCTTCTGGCTTTGGTCAGGCATGATGGCATCCCATTCGATCTTAGCCGTGCCCGGATATAGTGGTTTGAACGACACAAGTATTTTTTTAGAGCCCAGGGCAGGGAGTCCGGCATATCTCCTGCTCTCGCTTCGGTACTTTCCGTTGATGATGGTAAAAACAAATCTGCTCTTCACATCGATCTTCCTGTTGTTCCGGACCATGAAAGGGATAAACGCCTGGTCACGGAGGAATAAATAAGCCGGGACCCGGTAGCTCAACTGGTACTCGGCGGTATAGTTTTGAGGGATCCTGTTTAATCCAAGCTTCGTGTCATCCGTAAATCCCCACAGAACAACGTTCCAGGACCCGAAATTCTTCAGCACAAATTCGCTGACCAAAGGTACTCCTTTGCTGGTACTGAACAATTCATAATTATAAAGTGAATTGATCAGGTAATCGCTGTACAGGAGATCGAATTTCTGCGGTTCCTCAGCCGGAGGCGCTGTTTTCTTGATCAACTGGCCCGGGAATATCATCCTGTCCTCAAGGGAAAGGTATAATTTATCATATAAAGGATAGATATCCTGATTGTATAATTCCATATAGTTCCTGTTCAGGGTAAAAAAAAGCACAGCGGCTTTCAGCTCATGGTTCCAGTAATTAACGGGTTTGATACTGATCCTGTGAAAATTTGTATGATCGGACCTGTTCGAGATCACGGTATTAACTTTTAAAAACTTATTATAGTAAGGAACGCGGATTATGGTCTTCCGGCTGATGAGCTTATTCCTCTGATGGATGCTCACATACGCGAACACCTCCGGGGAGTACTGTTCATCCACAGGAAAATCAAAAATAGTAAAATTCTTCTCGGTAAAGTTCATGGTATTATGGAAGAAACGGATCCCCTCAAAGATAAGATTATACCAGCCTTTCTTGAATGGAAAGATAATGAGCAACTTGCCGATATCACTGTACACATATTCTTTTTTATCCTGGATAATGACGATGTCATCCAGATGGCTGGGCGGTTCGATACCGTAAATATAGGATAACACCCAAAAAGAGGACGAGGTCTGCACTTTATTATTATTCTTATCCAGCAGAAGAAAGGAGGCCCGGTAATATCCGGTCTTGTTCAAACGAAAAGTGATCTCGTTCTTGTCGGGATCCAGGCTAAAGGTACGGATCAGCTTGCTCTTTCCCCCTTTCATATCCAGGATACGGTAGAGTTTCAGGGTCAAAGACCTGGGTCTGTCACGGTCATTCAGCCGGATCAGTTCATAATTAAGCGTGAGGGGATTTTCCACCTCGAACAGATTGCGTGAGGTGGTGATCCTCATGTCATAATCGGCCTGAAGGATCTTTATCATCCTGTAATTAGCTTCCTTGAGCCCGTTGTTGCCCCTTGCTTTAATGACAAACTTCAATTCATAATTCCCGGTCCTGGCTGCTGACAGTTTCTTGATCTTGAACCTGACCTTCCCGGAGCCTGCCCGCTTCTTTAAAGTGTACAGGTATCTGAAATTCCCAGTGGAATTCAGTTCTCTCAGGAACACATCGCAAAAGACATCCCCCTGGCGCAGAGGAGGACCGTACCGGCAGGCGATCGATGCCGTGACCTCAACAGGTTCGTCGGTATAATAAACATCCTTTTCCGTGGAGACCTTGATCTCGTATTCCGGAAAATTCTTCTTTAAAAGAACGAATGGCCGGCGCCGGCTGAAGTCCAGCCCTTTAACCTCAAGGTAGTACAAGCCGTCACTGAATGAATCATCCAGGACGAAAGAATCGCTCACATACCCTGTCTCGATGTTCCGGAATTTTTTGCTTTTCACGGGAAGGGAATTACTGTTCAGGATCGAAATCTCCACCTCGGACAGGGAACGGTTATAATAATCAAAGAACTCCCTTTCTTTCAGCAGTATCACATAAAGCAGGTTCTCGCCGATGTAAAAATATTCTTTCGGAAAAATGATCTCTGTATACGGTTCAGGCCTTCGGGGATGGATCTGGTCTTCCCGGATGGAAAGCAAGTCCATCTGGTTGCTGTATACGGCGGTCAGGACATAATCGGCCTTCTCCAGGCTGCAGTCATAAAAATAACCGCTATTCCGGGGGAGCGGAAGGAGATATTCTCCCTTCCGGATAAAAAGGTCATACCCGGAGACCGGTATATCGGTTACTGTATCTACCAGGTAACTGCTGGCCTGGTCATTCAGAAGCCGGGTCACCAGCTTATAGCGGCTGATCAGGAGAAGGATGTTCGTATTCCAAGTAGTCCCGGACAGGATCAACCGGTAAAATCCCCGGTCCAGATGAGAAAGAGGAAGATCATACCTGTATCGTGCCTGTTTGCGTAAGAGTCTCGCCCACAGGTTCCGTTCGATCCTCTTCCCCCTGATCACGCTTTTTCCTATGGTCTTTTCTGTATAAAGGGGTCCGTTCGCCATAAGGACAAGGGAGAACTGCAGCTCTTTTTCCGGACGGAACCCCAGCCGGATGATCTTTTTATCCGGGCTGTAAAACTTTAAAAGATTCTGACCGGATGAGATCAAAGGGAAAAAAAGAAGCAAAAATATAAGGATCGTTTTTTTCTTCATACCTTCCAAAGGGATAATATAATTAAAAACAAAATCAAATATATTATCCCGGTGATCCAATTGACTTTAAAAAAATATTTAATACATATATATCCATGGATTTACACGATGCGGAAAAGCTGGTAAGAAAGAATCTTTCCAAGGACATAGAGCAGATCACGGAAAAATTCGCAGAACACGATTATGACATCTTCATTGTCGGAGGATTCATCCGGGACCTGATCCTCGGACGGAGCAAACCGGGGCAGGAGATGGACCTGGCTACAAACGCCAGGCCTGAGGAGATAAAAAAGATCTTCCGTAGAACTATTCCCACCGGTATCCGGCATGGTACCATCACCCTCATCTGGGAGGAAAAAACCTATGAGATCACGACCTTCCGGGCAGACGGTAAATATACGGACGGCAGGCACCCGGATACGGTCCGGTTCTCAAAGACCATCGAAGAAGACCTTTCCCGCCGGGACTTTACTATTAATGCCCTGGCCTTTGACCTGAGAAAACAAAGACTGATCGATCATCATGAAGGCCTGAAAGACCTGGAAGCCGGGATCATCCGCACTATCGGGAACCCGGATGACCGTTTCCAGGAAGACGGGTTGAGGCTCATGCGCGCCATCCGTTTTGCCACAGTCCTGAACTTCCGTATCGAAGAGAAAACCAGACGGAGCATCAGCAAGAACCTGTACATGCTGAGTAAAGTGGCCATGGAGAGGATCAAGGACGAATTCGTGAAACTCATGCAGGCGGAGAAGCCGTCCCAGGGTATTGAATTCATGAGAAAGAGCGAAATGCTCAGAAAGCTCATTCCCGAATTATTGACGGGATTCGGTCTGCTCCAGAATAAATTCCATAAATATGACGTGTATTATCATCTGTTATACTCCTGCGATGCCGCTCCCGGGGACAACCTGAACGTCCGCCTGGCCGCCCTGTTCCATGATGTCTGCAAGCCCGCGACCCGTCTGAATAAGGATGAAGCGAAGGAAGCTACGTTTTATAACCATGAGATATTAAGCAGCCTGGTGGCGAAAAAGATACTGAAGAGGATGAAATTCAGCAATGAAATAATCAACAAAGTGGAAAAACTCATCGCCCTCCACATGTTCTATTATACGGACGAATGGACAGATTCAGCCGTCCGGCGGTTCCTGAGAAAAGCCGGTCTGGACCTCCTGGATGAACTTTTCGTCCTCAGAGAAGCGGACCGCATCGGGAACGGCACCAAGGAAGAAAAATCCAAACACCTGGAAGAGCTGAAGAAACGGATAAGAAAAATACTGGATGAAGAGAACGCTTTCTCTCTGAAACACCTGAAGATCAACGGCCAGGACGTTATGAGGATCAAAGGCATACCGCCGTCCCCCCTTGTGGGAAAGATACTTAATGCTATCATGGAAAAAGTACTGGAAGACTCATCGCTCAACACAAAGGAAAAGCTGGAAGAGCTTGTGAAAGAATATAAAGAATCATGAGGATGGGACAACGGGTCTTTATGAGCTGTCGTTCTCTTTAATGGGGCTGTCCTAAAAGACGGTTAGATATTTCTTTAATGTCATTGCGGGATTTTTTCTTAAAAACCGGGGCGATCCCCGTCTTTTTTAAGCATGAGATTGCTTCGCTCCGCTCGCAATGACATGCAATTGACTTTTCAGACAGTCCCCCTGAATCACCACACCTGAAGGTGCGGTGCTACTTTATCTGTTTCAAAAGAATTCTTAATTCGTCGATTTCATCCTTGTTCCCGCTTTCTTTACCCAGTTTCTCAAGGATACGGCCCATCCTGTCCACAAGTTCGCTCTTCACATTGTCCGTGTACCGGATACGGCCGGTCAGGACCTGCTGAAGCCCTTCCCGTATATCGTTTGCCAGGACTACTTTATTATTATAAAAAAGAAGGACCTTCTTCAAACGCGGGAGCTTTTCACCTTCGGGATAGAAAAAAAGGGATTGGAAGTAAATAAGCGAGGCCTCCACAGGAACCACGATAAGATTGCCGGTAACCACACGCCATGCTTTCTTTTTCCACATGTTCAGCAGTTCTGAGATATTGTTGTCCTCATTGATCGCCGCATTGACCTGAAGCAGGTCCACCGGCTGTTCCTTATTGGTAAAAGTATAGATCACCAGATGGCCGTAGCGGCTGTTATCACACCCGGCCAGGAGCATGCCGGTAAGGCTGCTGTGCCGGCTGGATTTAAACGGTATGATGTTCAGGAATTCCAGTTTCTCCTGGCCGTGAAGGCGGTTGATCATGTAATGGCTGTTGATCAGATTTTCCGTATCGTCCAGTATCTCGGAGGGAATATCCCACATATCTTCATTATGGTAAAGGGTCTCGGGCTGAGAGACGTGGTACCGGCACAGAATTTCTGCCTGGATCATGAACAGATCGGACGGATAACGGAAATGCTCCCTGAATTCCGGCCCCAGCTGGTTCAGGTTCCTGAACAAACCCGGGAAGGTCTTCTGATAGGAACGGATGATGGGATCCTTGTTATCCGTCACATACAGGTCCACACGGCCCGAATACGCATCAATGATGATCTTGACCGAGTTCCGGATATAATTAAGGGAATCATTGTACATATCAGAATATGGAAATTTATCCGTGTAGGTACAAGCATCGATGTACCAGTACAGCCGTCCCTGCACCAGGACCAGGTACGGATCATTGTCCAGCAGGAGGAAAGGCACCAGGCTTTTAGCGATCTCGATGATATTCCGTTTTATTATGAGCCGGCTTTTGACTGTGATCAGCCTTGAGAACAGAATCCTGAAATCAGACAAGTGCACGGCCATGAGAAGCTTTTTCCAGAACGTATCCAGAAGGATCCCGCCATTCCCTTGATAAACCGCACTGACAGGCGTGGAACGCTGCGGATAATCAAATTCTCTCACTTTGGTCCTGACGATCACATAATCCCTGGCCAATTCGCCAAAATAAATCTCCGGCCTGGTGACAGGAAGGTCCGGGAGCGTCTCAAGAGGCAGGTCTTTGATATAAAACGCGGGAAGCGAATCCCGGTCCTTGCTGCCCACAGGACTCATGACCAGTCCATAACCGTGCGTATACCGCAGATATTTATTCACCCAGTTCCGGTAGACCGGCGGCAGGTTATCACGGGACATCTCGCGGGCTGAAAGTTTCACCTCCCGGAGTTTTCCGCTGATCCTGTAACGGTCAATGTCCACATTATAAAAAAGGTAATAAGGCCGGAAACTCTGGAGCAAATTAAAGACGGTCTTGATCTGCCTGGGGTCCCAGATCTTGATATTGGAAATCACCTCTTTTTCCTGATTTATTTTTTTCATACTGAGACCGCTCTTGATGTCCCGGTCGATGTTCCTTACATTGTTCAGACGATAGGCGATCTTTGTGAATTTGATTGTGTTCTCGATATATGGTTTTTCCTTTTCTATCTCATTAGGAACTATCACAAACTGCTGGAGCAGGAAAGGATATATCCCTCTCAGGAATATCAGGATCAGCAGGATACCGGCCGGAAGGATGATAAGGATATTCCTGGGCCGTATGATCCAGTAAACCAGAGTAAAAGAAATGAGGAGAAAAAGGGAGAAAAAGAGATTATAGAAAGGAAGCCGGCCGTACACATCCAGATAAGAGGCGCCTTTGAT
Organism: bacterium; assembly: GCA_028711675.1. GTDB lineage: Bacteria > Spirochaetota > JAHITG01 > JAHITG01 > JAHITG01 > JAQTRT01. The sequence continues at coordinate 8,473 of JAQTRT010000003.1, forward strand.
CATCAGCCCCTGGTTAAACAGGACACTGAACCGGCTCAAATAAAAACCAATGGAAATATTGATCAGGACAAGGAAAAAGACCATACCGATATGGACCCTGACCGGATAAGCCGCACACAGACTGTTCTTATTAAAGGTCAACAGGCCTGAAAAAAAATAATACAGGATATTCCAGACCAGAAGAAAGAGGAAGAAAAAAAGGCTCCATGACTTTAAAAAATTATAAAGAGGGAGCTTAAAGACATAAAAACCGATATCCGTACGGAAAATCGGATCGTTCATATTGAATTTAACTGAATTAAGAAAATTAAGGACCTCTTCCCACCACTGGGCCGGGATAATGGCGTAGATAAAGGAAACGATGAAGAGGCTGGTCAGGTTATTCAGGATAAAAAGAAGGCCCTTGAACTTTTTTATTTTTTTCTTGGCATTCCATTTCAGGACAAGGGAATTGAGGAACAGGAAAAGAAAAGAGAGTAAAAAAAAGAAGAGAAAGACCAGGAGTTTCACCCGGATCACTTTTATAAACCTGCTGACATACCCCAGTGAATCGAACCAGAGGTAATCGACAAAAAAATTCTTTAAAAAGACCAGAAAGACAAGCGAAAAGACTGAAAAAGTAATAAGAAGAAGCCTGTTCTCAAGACGGTTCATTCTATTCTTCATGATAGCTGAATATAATAAAAAAAATCGGAATTACAAGTGAAATATTTATCATTGCCATGATTAATTCTATATTTATTATTTAGATAAAACCGCTAAGCCGCCAAAAAAAGTTATAAAGATTATAAAAATAAAGATAAATTTCCCATAAACCTTTACAGCCTTTAAAACCTTTTAAACTTTTACACCATTCCTTTTAAGCCTTTATTTCCTTTTTTTCCGCCTTAGCGGCTCATCCTTATCTTTCTGCTGATTTATCGCTTGACATTGGAATTAAAAACATTAAATATATTAACCTAATAAGTCGCGGGGTAGTGCAGAGGTAGCACGTCGGGCTCATAACCCGAAGGTCGAAGGTTCGAGTCCTTCCCCCGCTAATTTCTCGTTTATAGTTGGTTATGAGTTCAAAAAAATGAACCAAATCCCTGAACCAACAACCGACTAACCCCGAACCAAGATCGGCGGTGTAGCTCAGTTGGCTAGAGCAAGCGGCTCATATCCGCTGTGTCGGGGGTTCGACTCCCTCCACCGCTAATGAAAATATCAGCAAGGGATCAACAGATTCTGAGTCTTAATAAAATTTAATCAATTAAAATAATCATTATATCTGAACAGGAGAATAATCATGACAAATATCATTGATGTAAAAGCAAGGGAGATTCTCGATTCACGCGCCAATCCCACTGTAGAAGTGGATGTTCTGCTTGAATCGGGCGATATGGGCCGGGCTGCCGTACCGTCCGGGGCCTCCACAGGCACACGTGAAGCGGTTGAATTAAGGGATGGCGATAAAAAAAGATACATGGGCAAAGGCGTCCTGAAAGCCGTCCAGAATGTGAATGAGATCATAGCCCCCAAGATCCTGGATATGGACGCAGCAGACCAGAACCTGATCGACAAGACCATCATAGAGCTGGACGGTACAGAGAACAAAGGGAAACTGGGCGCCAACGCTATTTTAGGCGTCTCTCTGGCCTGCGCCAGGGCTTGCGCCAGTTACTTCAAGCTGCCGTTGTACCGCTATATCGGCGGCACCGGCGCCAAGGTCCTGCCCGTACCCATGCTGAATATCCTGAACGGCGGCAAGCACGCGGACAACACAGTGGATTTTCAGGAATACATGATCGCGCCGGCAGGCGCGCCCACATTCCGGGAAGCCCTCCGGATATCGGCTGAAGTGTATCACAACTTGAAATCTTATCTGAAATCCAAAGGCCTTTCCACAGCCGTGGGTGATGAAGGCGGATTTGCGCCGAACTTAAAGAACAACGAGGAACCCCTGGAAGTGATCATGGAAGCCATCCAGAAGGCCGGGTATAAACCGGGTAAGGAAGTATTCATTGCCCTGGACCCTGCAGCCAGCGAACTCTGGGGCGAAGCCGAAGAAGACGGGAAGAAAGGTTATAAATTCTGGAAATCATCCAAAGAGATAATCTCGCCCGAACAGATGGTGGATTATTTCGTGAAGTTGGTAAATAAATATCCCATCGTCTCCATCGAAGACGGCATGGCGGAACAGGATGAGGCCGGATGGAAACTGATGACTGAAAAACTCGGGGATAAGATCCAGCTGGTAGGGGACGATCTTTTTGTCACCAATGTCAAGATATTAAAAGAAGGGATCAAGAAAGGCCTGGCTAATTCCATCCTGATCAAGCTTAACCAGATCGGGACTCTTACAGAGACCCTTGAAGCCATTGAACTGGCAAAGATCAATGCTTATACAGCTGTTGCATCCCACCGTTCCGGCGAGACCAGCGACAATACAATCGCAGACCTGGTCGTGGCCACCAATATAGGCATGATCAAGACCGGCGCCCCGGCCCGCAGCGAGCGGTGTGAAAAATATAACCAGCTCATGCGGATCGAAGAAGAACTCGGGTCAACGGCCGTTTTCGCGGGATTGAAGGCATTCAAGAACCAGGAATAGACCTGTTAGAAAAGGTGATAAAGGGATTAAAGGTTATAAAGGCATTAAAGGCAGGATAAGCTTACCTTTAAGACCCTTATAGCCTTTCAAACCTTTATTGCCTTTATGACGTTTTCTAGTGCCTTGGTGGCAAAGCGTTTTTTAGTAAAATGAGAAAAAAAAACAACTTCAGGTTCATCTTCCTCTCCCTCATCATCATCTATCTTTTCATTTTCAGCGACATCGGCATCATAGCCCGGATCCAGCTGAACCAGGAGATGAAAAGGTTCGAGAAAAAGATCGCTCTTCTCAGAAAAGAGAATGAAAAATTAAAACTGACCGTGGAACAATTGAAGTCGGACCGCAACTACCTGGCGGAAATGGCCAGGAAACTGGGTTATGCCCGGAACGGGGAGAAGATCTACAGGTTCTATGAAGAACCACCTACGAACAGCCTGTCAAGCGGTACGAATATTAAACTTTCCTTCAGAGAAAAACTCAAATTCAACAATTATATCATTTACTGGATTCTCTTTCTTATTGTTGTTATAATCTATATCCTTCTGCTTTATTTTGGCCGGAACAACAGGAACAGTACGAAAGACAGTTGATCCCGCGCGATGGAACGCTCATCCATGAATCCTTTACATCAATAAGAATACGAGAGGGAAAGCTTAATGATTGTCTGATAATCCATCAGGTCACCGGGTCTCAAACCCAGTTCATATCCCGTATAACTTATATCCAGTTGTACATGAGCATATACAATAGGAGCCAGAACAGCAGAAAACAAGCAGCAAACAGGATTCTTCTGGACGAATTCCCTGTCATTAGGATTAAATTTGGGGAAATAGATCCTGTTCGGCCGAAGGAATTTTAAAAGAGGAACATAAGTTATAAATTTAGAAAGAAAAAGAGTTACAGCGCCGCCTACGATCATTCCCGTTATCACAGTCTTATCATTTATATTAAATTCGTCGTTATCTGTACTGTAATGCCCTATCGCAGCCCCGCCGATTATACCCAATACAGTGGCACCGGAATCTACTCCTACACCGAAAGAAGGATATCCCTCGTTGATACCGGCCCGTAAGGTAAGGATACGGAAAAGGAATTTCGCTTCTGTACCAAAATGCCATTTTAAAAAGAAATTTTTTTCTTGTTGATGAAAAACATCTTCCACGTCAAGAGCCAGGATAGGATCCTGTATGATCTCTATAAGATTAAAATGAGGCATCCAGGCCGCGCCGACCCTGGCATTAATAGGGATACGGGAAGACTCGGATTTATCCCACCAGTTGATCTTTGTATATACATCGGATAAAAGAAGGCCGAATTTCCAGGCAAAGCTGGGGCGGTACATGACGCCCAGGTCGAACCCGTAGCCTGTTCCTATCTTCAGCTGTTCAATAGGGACTGAAGCATAATCAACGCCGTGAAGCATGATATCCATGATCGATCTTTTCTCAAGGGTATCCTCAAGATCACCACGGATATAATCCCCTTCAATAAACTGGTACACAGCGGCAAAATCATCCAGGCTGGCCAGTTCAGCCTTGATCCTGGTAAAATATTTTAAAGTAATGCCCGCGCTCCAGGCTTTGTAGCCCGGAATCGGAATGCCGATGCCCACGGGGACGATAAAGTCCGCATTGAACTTCGTGATCAGGTTGGGGAAAAATCCCGCGGGCTCCACCCGGATCACAGCATCAGAGGCTATAAAAAATCCGAACCCGAAATAATGGCGCGCATAGCTCATGACTTCCGCATTCATGGTGAGATGGATAGCCGAATAGTACAGCTTGATGAACTGCTCGTTCGCAAATACCGCCTCTTCCAGGGTCAGGGTGCCGTCCTGGAACTTCTTAAAGAAATCCATATCGATCAGTTTAAAAAGCGGCGCATCCGATTCTGTATCCTTTTCATTCCTTAAATGGGCATAATACAGGAGATTGTTAATACCGATTTTATCAATGATATTACTATTCAATCCCCAATTAAGAGAGACAACAGTTAAATCGCCAATATTATTATACTTCGGCTTCCATTGAGTGGGATCACGGATGGCGTCCAATTTGGAGGTTTCCATCAAGCCGTATGTAGCGAACCCGGCCGGATTGAAAAAAAGCATATTCTTGTCATCCGCAATGGCTGTAAAAGTATTACCCATACCTGCAACTCGGGCACTATTGAACTGGATGGGCCGTTCCGATGCCATGCCCCGGTTCATCAGGCAGGTCAGTATAAAAAAAATAATAATCGTCTTTTTCAGCATGTCTTTCCTTTATCCGGTCTCTTGGTCATGTACTCAGGAGCCGCTCCCCATCAGGTTCTTAATGAGGTTGGCGTTCTCGACATCCCTCATAAGCTGTAACATGGTATTCGTGGTCTGCTGCAGGATCTTTAAATCTTCAGCAGTCTGGGGAGACGCCAAATTAGTAAAAAAATCTCCCGGTTTCCGGACAAATTTATAATACAGATTTGTCATTCCCGTACGAGGATCAGTACTGTTCACGAAAGCGTGGGGCCAGACGCTCTTGCTGAACGAGGCGTACCAGCTCACGGAATCGCTGATGTATCCCGGTACGTTCACTCCTACAATGCGTACATGGTCGTTGTTCAGGTTATTGGCGTCAGTATCGGCGCCGGTCAGATACGCGGACATTTCCGTATACCGTTCATTGATATCGTTCCGGATATCGTCCATAACACCGCCTGAGGTCAATCCTGCCACAGCCTTGTTCAGGCTGGACGATGCGCCGGTAAAATCCACAAATGAGGAACCAAAGGTCTTATAAACCAGCAGCAAAGCTTCATTGATATCATGGCCCTGCCAAATCAGGTTGGAAATGGTGGACCGCTGTATGGATGCCATGGTAGGCAGAGAGCTCTCGATCGCGCTCAGATCACCCTCAATATTGTTCTGAAGCGTGGTAATGTCTGCCACAGCAGGATTATAACCCAGGTTTCCGTTGTCAAAAATAAAAAGATCGCCGCCGCCCGGGCCTGCTGTGCTGAAATAGATGGAATCGCCGTTGGAATCCCCGTTCCTCAGGAACCCCCGGATAAAATAAGCAAGCATGAGGTTCATGTTGATCTCAAAATCATAAGCAGAGACTGCTCCGTCGCAGCGGCCTTCGGATATGGGGCCCAGATACGCGATCACGACATCCATAGTGCCCAAGAAACCGCCTGCAGAAGCTGTGATAAGACCTGGCAGGTCAGAATCCTGGCCTGAGGACATTTTGGATGCCAGCCAGATCAAATTAGCGTTATTGAGCAGGATATTCGCTCTTGCATAACCCCGCCGCGCCTTGCTGTTTCTGCCGTCTGCCCTGACAGCCCGAGCGTAATAATTGGTGGCAGCAGCCACTTCCCCTTTCTGCATGGCGATATCGCCCATCTCGACCAGATCTGCAGCATCGGTCGTACCCGTGTCCTTGTCCGGATAAAGCCCGTCAAAGACACTGCAGGACATGATCCCGACTATAATCACTGTACAGGTCAGCATGATGATCAAAAATTTCCTGTTCATACATGACCTCCGTTCAACAAACGGGCAAAGGCTGTAATGTTCATTATTGGATATAAAAAATCTGTCTTGACCAATTTCTTTTCCTCTATAGCCTTTTTAACCTTTAAAACCTTTCTGTACCTTATCTTTATAACCCTTTTTGCCTTTCAAACCTTTTCAGCCTTCCTTTTACTTCTTCCCTTTCTTCGTTTTCACGGTTGTTCCGGTGGTCTCCTGCGTGGCTTTTGTCGTCATCTCGGCCGGAGCCTGACTTTCGGCTTTCGTGCCCTCTTCCGCTTTTTTCTCCTCTTCCTTCTTGGCGCCCTTCACCTTCTCCGCCTTAAGAGGGATGGGTTCCGTATATTTCCCTTCGCTGATGCTTTTCACGATGGTCTCGACCACATCCTTCACATAACCCCGCATTTCGGTTATCCAGTACACGGCTCCGGAATAAGTATCCGTGATGCGGAGTGTCACTTCGATAAAGCTCTTTTTCCAGTCCTCGCCTTCCTGGTATTTATTGATCCTGCCGCCCAGGACCGTCTCGATCTTCTTGTAAGGTACGGCCTTGAACTCGATGGACCGCTGAAGGGTGTTTCCCTGAAGCTCCAGGTCTCCCCGCTTTTTTTCCAGGGTATCGGTTTCGATGATCTTATCCTCATATTCGCCCAGGGCTACGTCCACTTTACCCATTTCATAGAACCTCTTTAATAAATTATCGGTAAATTTATTGCTCAGATCGACATAATCGATGATCTCGCCTCCCATGGTTTTACAATATTTAGCGTCGAATTTCAGCACGGAAACCGACTTGATCTTGGCTTCCTCGAACCGGGATGTAGGTTTAATATCTGTCTCAATATAGATACCTGTTTTCTTGCTGAATTTCGGGATCGATATCCCGCCGCCCAGGCCCAGACAAGCAGCCTGCACCTGGTTTAAACCGGATAAAACAAAAACAACAACCGTTATAATTATTAATCCTTTACCTGATTTCATTTGAACCTCCTTAATCCACGGTATATATTATACTTTAAAACAAATTAAAGTCAACCGAAAGACAGACATACAGAACACGATTCTGATATTTTATCTTTATCTTTCATAAAGAATACTGTTATAAAGGTTAAAAAGGCTTTAAAGGCTCATCCTCCAGCCATGTCTTTCTCGTTCCTGCCTTTATAACCTTTATTCCCTTTACAACCTTTTTAACCTTTTATTATTTATAGTACAGTTCTAAAATAGAACCGTCCGATGTACTGATATAAGTACTGTTCTGGGAAATGATCAGAGGACGCGTATAGACAGGGGTGCTCCAGACATATTTCCATTTCTGCTTTCCGGTCTCCAGGTCGACGGCGTACACTGTTCCCTTCTCCTCGGAAAAGACCACCAGGGTCTCCCTGATATCAGGCACGGATTTTATAGAGGAATTAACGTAAAACTTCCAGTTGATCTTTCCCTCCGGGTATACAGAGTACAGGATGCTGCCTGCCCCGAAATAAAAATTATATTTATCCGAGCACACACCGCCTTCCACAGGCATCTCCACCCTGATCTGCCTGGACACTTCACCCGTGTTCTTGTTTAAAATATAAAAAATCCCTTTATCCGTACCGGCACCGATATAATTCTGGCAGAGGGCCGGTGAACCGCGGATGCCGCCCACAGCCTCGAATACCCATACTTTCCGGCCGTTGCGGTCCAGGCATATGACCTCTCCATCCCGGTTGCAGAAATAAAGCCTGTCCTTATCGAGGACGATGTCGCCGGAGAGCATGCTTCCGGAATTGAACTTCCAGGCCAGCTGGCCTGTTATCATATTCAAAGAATATACATTTCCATTCTCCGTGCCGAAATAAATATTCCCTTTATCCATGGCCGGGAAACCCGTGATCCGGCTCTCCGCGTCAAATGTCCAGAGCTTATTCAGGTCCGCATTCATGCAGATCATCCGGCCGTCCTCCAGACCGGCATAGACCCGTTTATTAAAGGACCGGACATCAGAGGTGACAGGCACGCCAAAGACCTGTTTATTCCTGATCAATTCCTTGGAACGGGAAAGGGTATCGATGGCATACAGGATACCGCCGTTGTCTCCGGCATACAGGATACCATTATCATAATCCGCGTTCCCCGCGGATGCCGAATAAAGGGAATAGATATTCATGAGCCGGACATCAGGGACCAGGGCGATCAGTCTCTCCTGCGCCCACTGGGCCATCTGGGTCCCGGGTATCATGATGATGACCCTTTTATAGGACTGGATGGCTTTCTCCAGGTATTTCGGGACATCCATTTTCATGGCTACCTGCATCTTTTGTTCATATATCTTTCCGGCTCCGTAATAATAAAGCGGAACCTCCTGCACGGAAAGGGCTACCTCGATGCATTTGACAGCTTCATCGATCTTGCCCGGCATCAGGTACAGGGTCCGTGCCAGATAAAAATAAAAAGCCGGCACATCCTCCTTAAGACGGAGGGCTTGCTTGAAATTATATTCGGACTTGACGTAATCATTCAGCTTGAAATACCCGAGGCCGCAGTTAAAATACGCCGGGTCATAATTCCTGTCCAATTCTTTCGTGGCTTCGAATTCACGCACTGCTTTCTGGTAATCCCCTTTCTTGAAATGCGCGATACCCAGGTTGATATGCGCGTTCAGGTTCCCGGGATTCACGGTAATGGCATCGGTAAATATCTTCAGGGCTTCGTCGAAACTCTCGCTTTTCATGAAAATCTCGCCGATATCGTTCAGGACCGAATCATTTTTCGGATCAAGTTCCAGGGACTTGCTGTAATAATTATATGAGGTTTTGTAATCACCCTGGTTCATATAAATCAGGCCCAGCATCTGATAGTAATCCGGGGACTGGGGAAAATTTCTGATCCCCTCGTTCAATATCTTTTCCGCATTCCGGAAATCCTTTTTGATAATGTAAATATTAGCCAGGTTCAGATACAGTTCTTTCATGTCCCGGTAGGTCTTCAGGGCCATTTTATAGCTTTCAATGGCCTTGTCATACTCACCCCGTTCATACTGATCCCCGGCTGTATTGATATATTTCAAGCTCTCCAGGTAATCGATCTTATCCTGCGCATCGAAAAAGGACGGGTTATACCGCAGGGCGTTCTGGAACTCATCCCGTGACTCACTGTACTGTTTCGCGTTGAACAATACCACGCCTTTTTTATAATGAGCGTTCGCCAGCCTGTTCTTAGCGGGCTTGAAACCCGGATTGAGCTGAAGCGCTTTCTTGTATTCTTCAATGGCTTCATTGAACTTTTTATTGGCCTCAAGGCTCAAGCCCAGTTTGTAATAAAGCTGCGGGTCCTGGCCTTTCAGTTTTTCCAGCTGTTCGCTCACTTTCCTGGCATTCTGCACGTCACCGCTGTTCCGGTACGCCCTTTCCAGCCCCAGAAGGGCGGGGAAATAATTCTTCTCCTTCTCCAGGGCTTTCTTGTAGTTCAGGACAGCGGACGGATAAACAGCGGTCTCCAGATAAGAGTTGCCCAGGTTCACCAGGATCTCGAGGAAATCCGGCTGCATTTTAAGGGCCTGGTTATATTTTTCAATGGCTGCTTTATAATTCTTCTCCTCAAACAATTTATTCCCTTCCTGGACCAGGAGCATGGCTGAGGATTTCTTCGAGAATTCCGTTGCCTTTTCCAGGTCCTTGTTCAGCTGATAAGCCTTGTTAAAGGACTCCCTGGCTTCCTTGTATCTTTCTACTTCATAATACGCAACTCCCAGGTTCAGGTAAGCTTCCGCATAATCATTCTTTAAACTGATACCGGCCTGAAAGCTCTCGATGGCTTTAGTAAAGGATTCGGTCTCGTTATAGACCATCCCCATTAAATTAAATATCCGGTAATTTTCAGGCCATTTTTCCTTGGCTTCTTTCAAGTAATTAATGGCGTCCTTGTATCGTTTAGCCTTTAAAAAGATATCCACCAGAGTCAGGTACAGATTCACGTCATCGCTCTTTATCTTATACGCTTTCAGCAGATACTGTTCGGCTGAAACAGCATCATTAAGGAAATAAAAGGACTGGCCTGTTAAAAAATTCAGTTCATAATTGTCCGGGATCAGTCTTTCAGACTCGCGGAAGGAAAGAAGAGCTTCCTTGTATTTTTTATCCTGGAACAGTTCCCTGCCCTGCCTCAATAAAAGAAGGCCGCTGGCCATGTCCCGGGTATCGCTGAGCCGTTTATCTTTGTTGATTTTCAGGCCTTCGTCAAGCACTTCCATGGCCTTCTGATAATCTTTTAGCTGGATATATATCTGGCCCAGTCCGAGATAAGCTTCCCAAAGGGATTTATCCAGGTCCCTGGCCTTTTCATAATTTTTAAAAGCATCGTCAAAGGCCGAATCCCCGTAATAGATATTGGCGATCTCCAGGAATGGAGCCGGATCACGGGAGTTGATCTTCGTTACCAGCAGGAAGTTCTTCAGGGCGTTATCCCTATCCTCCAGTTTCTTGCAGGCCAGGCCTTTGGTATAATAAGCATCCGCAGTCCGGGGATTGAACCTGATATAGTTATCCAGGTTCTCGATGCTGTTCTTGTACTGGCTATCCTTATAATACGCATTACCCAGACCGAGATAAGCATCAGACAGGTCCGGCCATTCCTTTAAAGCCGCCTGAAAATCGTCAATGGCAGCCTTGTATTTTCCCGCCTTGAAATTCTTATTGCCGCTGTTGGCCTTCTCCACGGCTTTGTTCCGTTTTTTCTTCTCGTCATTGGTCAGCGTGTCCCAGTTCCTCTCTTTTTGCGCAGTCTCGGGCACATCCACATCCCGGGCTGTCAGGACCTGTTTTTCGGTTTCTCCGGATGTACTGACCGATTTTTTAAATACAGCGCAATTCTGGTACAGGAGAGCCTGCCCTATAATAACAGTTAATAATAATATTTTTTTCATTTTTAAAATGATCTTTCTTTAAAACCATGAACTACGGACGAAAAACAACGAATGTCCTTTATTCATAGATCCAGTTCACGATCTTCCACACGCCGTTCTCTTTCTGCCAGTAAATTCTTTCCTTCCCCTGATAGTCCAGAGGTTTGTAAGAGAGGTTGACCGGCGAGGCAGAATAAGTGAACCGGTCTGTGCTGACCGCTGTCCCGCCTTTCACGTTCACACTGAAATCAAGGATGGAGTAATTGATCTGCTCATACACCTTATACAGGAGCACAGTGTTCTTCTTCAGTTCGGACAGTTTAACTCCCGTATCGCTGCTGAATCCTTCCGAATAGTACAAAAAAGCCTTTTCCACATCCTTGTTCCTGATGGCTTCGCTGATGTTCTTCCGGAAACCGGAAAAATAATCAATGTCTTCCTTTGTATATTCGCCCTTGATGGTCATATCTCCGGTCTTTTCCTCCCGGCCGTTCATACCCGGCGGCGGAACGCATGCGATCATCGCCATCATCAACAGAAAGCTGGTTCTCCATAATTTTATCGGATTCATATCTGATACCCTCCTGAAAATATATTTCTCGGACGATCTTCTCATTATTTTTCCCAGAAGAAGGGGAAGAACCAGAACATATTCTGACCCCAGTAAAAACGCACACCTGCCTTTAACGTAAACTGCCTGAGCTTGATCTGATTCCGGTCAAAGGTATATTCCTCATCAAAACTGGAGTCACTTCCCTTTGAATCATCACCGTAATAATCGGGGATGTAATTCTTTCTTCTTTTTATACTGCCCCAAATATATTTTTCCTCGATAAAAACGACCAGGGTATCGGTCAACCTGTACTCCAGGCCTCCCTGTTGAATGTAGCTGAGTCCCTGGTTATCCTCCATGACCGGCGAACCGGAATTAATCTGATACCTGCTGAAAAGGCCTGTGAAACCCGCCCCGGCGCCGATATACGGGACCATGTCGCCGAAAAACCCGCTCTCAGCCATCCTGAAACCCGCTCCCAGGACGAGGTGCAATCCCAGGATCTCATGGATCACGTCTTCCCCTTCATACAGGTTATAACTGATGGATCCGTTCAGCCATATATTCTCAAAGATACGGTTCGCGGGCTTGATCTTTCCTGTCAGACGGATCCAGTCGATATCGTAGGAAGCTCCGTTATGAAGCCCCAGGTATCCGTCAGCCAGACCGCTGCTCACACCGCTGGCCAGGGACCATATGATCCTGGTCCGTGTATCCCCGAAATAGGAATCATTCTGAACCTAGAAATCATCGCCGCATAAACGGTTCAGGCCAAAAATCAGTAAAATTAAAAAAATTTTCTTGATCATAGTTTAAAATAAAGTAAAAATAAAACCAGCCATATAGCTTATCTCGTACTCTTTCTGATCTTTCACCTCATCGTCATCGGAATTATCATCGGTATTTATTCTAATGCTGAAATTATACGTATAGTACCCGCCCAGGTCCAGGTACAGAAGATTCCTGATCAGCTCCAGTTCAACCCCGAAATTCAGATCCGCATGACCGCCGTCCCCGTTCAGTTCGGTGAAATACGTCATTCTCTTTTCATCCATGAAAATATGGGTATAATTGATGAACACGGGACCGCCGCCGATCATGAGATACGGCATGATGCTCTCCACCAGGGGAAGGGACAGGGGAAACCGGGTCACAGCCCCCAGAAGGAACGCAGGCTGCTCTTTTTCCCTGTAAGCATCATAGGTCCGGTCATCGGTATATTCCTCTGCTTCGAACAGGCAGCTTATCTTAAACGCAAAACCAACCTGGTAATTCCTTGTCTCCTGGGCCAGGAGGAGCGATACGGAGAATTTCGAAAAATTATTACTGTCCTTGTAATTCAGATAATACACGCCGCCGTACTGAAATCCCAGGCCAAGATGGAAATACACTTTTTTCAGCTCGTTTTTGTAATACTGTTCCGTGGCCGGTACCTTCTCCCAGTCATCGGAAGCCTGTATCTGGCCGCTGCACATAAAGATCATAATAATAAAAACCAGCTTTTTCATGATTTACTGATTATTGTCCCCACGCTCATTTTCATCCCTGAAATTAACGTCGATATCGTAATTGACGGAACCGCTTGAGTTTCCGCTTCTGTCCACTGTGTATACAGCCAGTATTTTCCAGTAGGAACCATGGTTCCATGTAAGACTTTCGATCTCATCGGATGAAAAGAGGATCTTGATGTAGATCAGATGACCATTGATAAAATCAACCACGCCTGTTCCCAGGGTAGGACCAGTCACAAATGAATCGCTCAGGCTCCGCATGGATATATTCACATCGCACGCTTTAACGGAAAGATCCCGTACGATCTCCCTGCCATAGGCATCCAGGAACGTCAAACGGTAGAACCGTTCATAATAGAACGTGGCCGGATCATCTTTCACGACCAGGGTGCAGTCCGGAAAAACAAAGCCCGCCACTTTTTTTTCACCTGTGACATAGAAGTCCGCGATCTGGGGACTATCAAATTCCGCAGCGGGACGGTAGGGATTCCCCAGGCTGTTCTCTGCCAGATGGATGACAGGTTTACCTTCCGAGCTCCCGAAACCGGTGTTGGAACAGGAAGCCCACAGATCGATGGATTTCGTATTATCCCAGGAAGCATAGCATTTGCTTTTCACCACGCCCACGATAAAAGGCTGATCAGGCAGGACCAGTAAATTTAAATTAATCAGGAACGGAGATAATGACTGGATACTCAGGTAATCCGGCTGAACGGAAAAAGTATAATTCTCGTCCGAATCCTTTGTTTTAGGGGCAAAAGGATTATCCTGTCTGGTGCATCCTGCCAGGAGAACAAGAAGAAGAATAAAAATTTGGGCCTTTTTTATTTTCATCATACTTGTGGAAAAAAAGGAGCCCGCGTGCTCCTTTCCCTGATTATACAAAAATTCTAAACCAATGTCAATATTTTTACAAAAACAGAATATCTCTTTAAATGACCGGTTCTTTCAGGTCCCCGCTGTTCTGGAAGTTTCTTATACTCATGTCCTTATTGATATTTTTCATGAACCCGGAAAGGACCTTTCCAGGCCCCAGCTCGTAAAAGCCGGAGACTCCCAGGCTGATCAGATGCTGGACGGAATGTTTCCAGAGGACCGGCGAAACAAGCTGTTTGATCATAAGCTCTTTGATCTGGTCCAGGTCACGGACCTCTTTTCCCGTGACATTCATGACAACAGGCATTGACGGCTGGTGCAGCACGGATCCCTCGATCGCTTTCTGCAGATCGTCCCTGGCATCGGCCATCAACGGGCTGTGAAAAGCTCCGCTGACCGGAAGGATGACAGCCCTGCGCGCGCCCTTGCTCTTTAAGACCTCCACTGCTCTTTCAATCCCCTTCTCTGTCCCGGAAATGACCAGCTGGCCGGGTGAATTGTAATTCACCGCTTTCACAAGGTCACCGGACCGGGTGATCTCCTGGCAGACATCCTCCACGACCTTGTCCTCAAGATTCAGGACCGCGGCCATGGTCCCGGGATTCTTCTCCGAGGCCCTGTTCATGGCTTCGCCTCTTACTTTAACCAGCCTGATCCCGGTGGAGAAATCGAATACGCCGGCTGAATAAAGGGCGCTGTATTCTCCCAGGCTGAAGCCAGCCGTGCTGTCCGGTTTGAGCCCTTTCTCCTTTAAAAGATGGTCCAGGATACAGCTCACGGTAAAGATCCCGGGCTGTGTAAATTTAGTAAGCCTTAATTCCTCATCCGGGCCTTCGAAGCATACCTTTTTCAAGCCCGGGATGATCTCTTCCGCCTGATTAAAATACTGCCTGGCTGTATCAAACTGTTCATACAGGTCCTTTCCCATACCGGGGTATTGAGAACCCTGGCCGGCGAATAAAAAAGCCTTTTTCCCGTTCATCGGTAAAGCCTCCTGAGACCGCAACGCCATTTTAATTTAAAATGAATCGAAACCGGTTGAAATAAAAAAACGGGCCTTCATGACCACCCGCATATTTGATTCGAACGTTTATTATAAAAATTATGTATTATGAATATGAAGTCAAGCTTTTATCGCACACCGCCAAATCTGAAGGAAGCGGAGAACTGATGGACCAGGCCCAGGTTAAAATTATAATTCAAGGCATAATCAAAACTGAAGTCTTCTATCTCCATGCCCAATCCTGCCGAAACACCTTCTTTGTAACCTGTCCTGATCCGGAACATGTTCATGAAGAGATACTCCAGACCTATGTTCAGCTCCGGGCTGTGTTCCCTGAAAAGGATCTGGCTGAAATCCAGGTTGATGAGAAGAGTATCATACAGCATGCGGTAACAAACCCCGAGCTTGATCTTTAACGGGTACCATTCTCTCTCCGTCCCCAGCTTATTGCTGGGGGGAAGGATATTCTGCACGACCAGACCGAAGATAAAGTCCTTGAAGATCTTCGACGTCTTGATGGGTACGTATTTGGCCCCTATATCAAAAGCAATACCGTAGGAGGAGTAGGTATACATGGTATGCTTGATGAGTTTCATGCTGATCCCCACATCCAGGAACTTTAAATGGCGGGAGCTGAACTTCTTGAGGTAATTGACCGGCGCACCGTACGAAATGATCACCATGGATTGCGTATCACTGTATACACCCAGGTCTTCCTGGAGCGGACCGGTACCCACAATGTCGCCTGTGGAAAGATAGATCATACCTACCCCGAATACACCGATGCCGTAGAAAGGCAGGGCATATCCGCCGAACCAGTATGTGCTGCTCTCATACAGTTTTTCATACATGGCATAGACCTGCTGTTTGTTCAGACGGCCCAGACCAGCCGGATTCCAGTAAAGGGATGTGATCTCATCAGAAAGGGCTGTATATGCAGATCCCAATCCCATGGCCCTGGTGCCTGCCATATAGTTCAGGATAGGAAGCGTGACTCCGCCCTCTCCCAATTCTTCAGCCCAGATATCTCCTGTTAAAAGGAGCATCATAATGGCAATCAGTATCATTATTCTCATATCTTATCAATAATACAGCAATATTCATGCCAAATAACAGGGTAAAATCATCTTTATTCCCCGGTTAATTTGGAAAAATTCTGATATATCCCCCTTCTCATCTTCACTAAAATGTATAATAATTATACAGATTGGCCCGGGATATATTCCCGCTCTGTATTCAGTTTATCGACTAAAAGCGGATGATTTTATGAAAAATTTATGAGATTATTTTATTTATCCAGCCGAAATAGAACATAACAGGCTAAGGAAAAATTATTTGACAAAAATATTAAATTTGATATTATCAATATCAGGGACCAACCAATCAATACAGGGAGAATAAAATGAATAATAATCTAAAAACCATATTTATCGTCCCATCCCTTCTTTTATTCCTCGTTTCAGCCCAGGCAGCCACGGAGTATTCGCCAAGGAAACTGGCTGTTGGCAATATTTCGGATGATATCTATGACACATATGACTTTATCACAACCAGACCTGATCTGTTGACCCGCGTGGATAAAGGCGAGATACTGGTCTATCCCGATGAACTGGTTAAAGATATCTCCAGCCTGGTCAATATGCTCAATGACAATCCGGAAAGAAATTTTAACAACCGGCTGGGATTCGTTTATAACATGAGAGCCGTGGCTTTCGGCCTTCATCTTAAGAATGAATATTCCAGGCTCTTTTCCTCCAGCCCTTATCATGATTCCTCTCTTTCCTATTCCGACATCGACCTGGACGGTATCACGGCAGAGGCCAACGAAGCCATGAGTACCATGAACCACAGCGGTTCCAATTACACAGGGGTCGAGAATCTCGATTATGGCATAAGCTTTGCCCTGCCTCTCAACAACATGTATCTCGGTGTCTCGTATCAAAAAATCGGGGATGACACAGTCAGCCTGTCCAGCGAAAATTATGAAAGATACCATAATAATTACGGGTCCAGCATCATCAGTTCCAAGACCAATTATTCCATCAATAACCAGAGCAAGGACAGTCTCTCCCAGGATATTTTCATACTTAATTTCGGGATAAACAAGACACCTGTCTCATCCGGCAGCAACATCATTTCCCCGAAAGAGCCTTTCTTCCTGCTCCAGACCAAGTTCATCATCCAGTCGGAAAGACTGGTCCAGAAGAACAAAAAAAGGACTGTTTATGACCAGGATCCCGGGATACAGATCTCCTCTACAAAAATGAACAAAACAATTCAGGAGGACAGCGGCAGTAAACCTTACATGGAATGGGACAAGACCACTGAACAATATATTCTTCAGACCGAGCCGCGTTTCACATTCAAGGCCAATCCTGATCTTAAATATAATATCCAGGCCAAGTTCGGAATCGGATTCTCCGGCTCCTATACCAACCAGGAAAAGACCATTGACTCGGATGTGGAATACGCCACAGACCCTCTGGCCAAATTCCAGGATACCCGATCCTCGTATGACGAACGGATCAGCACCTATAAAGGCGACGTGAGCTACCTCATGTACGGCCTGAGGATCGAACAGGTCTTTAAACCGAAATATTTCATCGTAGGCATTGCCCTGGACGCCACCATTGAACATAATACTCTGAGCCAGTCCGGCCGCCAAACGCATGTTAAAAAAGTAAAGTATGAGACCTCCACCAATTATACGTGCCAGAGCCCGGCCTTTTCCGGGATCCCGGAACAGTATATTCTGACCCAGTATCCTGATACCAAAGTATCTGTGGAGACAAAAGAGATCACAGCCACCATATCCATGCCCGCTGGTTTCGAATTCGACGTGCTCAGCTGGCTGAAGATGCGGATAGGTTATACGTTCACCCTGACAAGCAGCGCCGTCAGGACCACTACGATCACAACGAACGGCGGCCAGACCACGACCACCACGTCCTTTGAGGACCCGTCCACCCCCACCCAAATCACATACAGCGGCACAGGTTATTCGGAGACCACGGATGTCGATTATTCCACTTCCTACGCCTATACCAGCATACTCTCTTCCGGATTCGAGATCATCCTTTCCCCAAAAACAGTGATGAACCTTTCCGGCCAGTATAATATCACAGGCCAGAACGGTATTTTCCTCGCTGAAACAAAGTTTAAATTTTAAAGAGGTTGACCCATGTATAAAAAAACAGTATATGCTCTTTTTATCTCTTTTATGATCATGTACGGATGTTCCACGGAAATCACGGAAGATTCCATCCTGCCTGTGGCGCCCTCCAAATCCAATTATTCCACTGACACCAATGCCCCTGCTAACCCGTACATCATCCCCGAGTTCTGCGGCACGTACGCTAGCCTGAAATCCACCATCAGCTGGGTAAATGATGATACGGCTCTGTCGTTCGATGTTTACCGGAACAACGTGAAGATCGCGTCCATCAATAAAAAGACCACACCTCCTGAGAAGATTTGCATTATACCTCCCTTTACTTTTATATACTGTTATTTTTACGAAGATACTGCGCCGGCTGACGGGACTTACAACTATAGCGTGAAAGCCATCGGTACAAGCGGCAAGACCAACGCGAACACATCCCTTATCCCCATTGCCTGTTCCAACCATAGCGTGAAAGGGAATCTGGCCGGGACATATTATACGACAGGTTACCACTGCCAGAAGATCTATATCGGGAACGCCTCTCTTATCGCCACCAATCTCTTAGGTACGGACAAGGTTGCATACACACGCACGGACGCGAACGGGAATTTCTCAATAACCAGCCTGCCTGAAGGGCACTATACGCTCTATTTTTCGCACCCCGCTTATCCCCAGAAGATTGTAAATAATATACTCATTACGAACAATATAACCACGTCCACCAGCATTATATACCCCTGATATCATGAACAGAAAAAGAATATATTACATCCTGATCTTTCTATCTGTTTTTCTTCTTTTCTTCAACGGATGGGTGGAAGACAAAGTCTTTGAACTGGAACTGAAGCCCAGGCTGAACAAGCCGTTTCTCCCTGTGGACGAAAATTATGGTATGCTCCAGGCCCGGTACAGCGAACTCCTCCTGGAAAAAGGCAGGTTCGATGCTCTCCTGGAAGGGACCCTCGCTCTCTCCAACCTTTACCTGAACAAGGAAGCCTGCAGCCAGTATACTAATGCGTATTCCTCCTACTCCCGGAAGCTCACGGACATGAAAAGCGGTCTTGAACCCTTCAGGAACGCCAATGAAGCAGCATATCAGGAAGTACAGGTCCTCCTGGGTGACGCTAAAGCCTCCATGGAAAAAGGGACCGATCTGTTCAGCGCATTCCAGAGCATCGAAGGGAAGAAACACCTTTATGCCGAATGGGCGTCTACCACGGAATCGCATGTCCAGGCCCTGACAGAGGAACTTTCTTTAAAAAATGAAGAGGTCCGGGTCCGGATGAAGCCTAAAAGTTTCTCAGCTCTGACCGCATTATTATCTAAAGTAAAAGGAACCGGGAATAAACCTGTCACGCCCCTGAGCATAAAACCCGAAGAGATCATCGAAGCCATGAACGTCCAAGAAAGGCCCCAGAACAGAAAGGAATCCATGAACCTGTATACGGAAGGGACAAAACTGATGGAAGCCGGGGCTGTGGACGAGGCCATGAAAAAATTCAAGCAATCTGTTGAACTGGACAAGAACAATTACAAGGCCATGCAGTCCATCGCCGAGGTATATATCGTGAACAAAGAGTTCAACAGCGCCATCAGGATCATCAATACAGCCATCGATGTCTATAAGAAAAACAATAATCTCCAGGCCCGGTAAAAGACAATCCCCAAAAAAAATCTTGACTAATTAATTAAAGGATATATAATTACATATTTAATTCCGACGGAGAAAAGAGGACAAGATCATGGCGAAATGTGCGATTTGCGGAAAAAAACCGGTGTACGGCAATAATGTGAGCCACTCCAACCTGAAGACAAGAAGGGTCTGGCAGCCTAATACACATAAGATGCGGATCATCATCGATGGTAAGCCGGCCCGGGTGAATGTCTGTGCTCAGTGCATCAAGTCCGGTAAAGTACAAAAAGCTATTTAGATAAGATCAGATTGGGGTGTTCCGCGATCTTCTCGGAAAAATCTTCCCACTCCTTCATCGTTTTCTCGATCTTCCGGTAATATTCCTCACTAAAAATAAGCTTGCCTGTTATGTTTTTCTCTCCGGTAATGGATTCAGTCTCATATTTCAGGTTCTGGCTGATCAGGATCACGTTCTCCAGGGATAAGTTCAGGCTGCTGAGGTCCTTATCAAGTTCCTTGAGGCCGAGAAACAGTTCATTCATATCGTTCTTATCAATAGAACGGATGTTAACCTTTAACCGGTCGATAAATCCTTTAAAATCCTTTACCCTGGCCAGCGCCACTTCTGTGTTCTCTTTAAAAGACGTGATGTCTCCCATAGTACCGGGTCTTTTATCGCGGATGGTATCCAGATAATGCCTTAAACCCTGGTTGATATTGTTCATCAGCTCCTGAAAAGCGGGTATCTTGACGTCCTTGGCATAGATGGTCTTCTGGGTCAGTTTAGCCAGACTGATCTGGAATATCTCCAGACTTAAAGCATCATTCCCCATCAGGCTCGTGCCGGAAGCGATAAAACCGCCGGAATTCTCGTTCTGGTCCAGTTCAACGAACTTTTCCCCCATCATGCCCACGGTAAAGATACTGATGTCCGCTCTTTCCCTTACCTTGAAATCCTCCATAATGTTCAGGAGGACCATGATCTTATTCCCTGACCGGTATATCTTTTTCACATACCCGATCCTCACTCCGCCGATGAACTTCACATCCGCCCCTTTTTTTAAATCAGCCACAAAATTGAACTGGACAGGTATCGGATAATACTTGACCAGAACGAATTCCCGGATGATAAAGACCGTGGAAAGAGTCAGGAGCAGGATCAGAGTGAAAAAAATGATCCCGATCTTGTGCAATGTTTCCCTGCTGATCTCTTTTTCCTGCATAAATGTAAAATATACTAATTATCTTCTTTGTCAAATTAATATTACCCCGGGAAAGGCCTAAAAATAAAAAGCCGCTGTAGGGGAATACAGCGGCTTTAAGAAGTAATCAATCATTGTAAGGAGGAGTCTTTACTTTGTTCTCTCCCTTATCATATTTATCGTCACTAATTTAAAATTTCTTTAACTCTTTTTTAAGGAAATTTCAACAGGATATTCTCCCCGGCCTGTGTGGGGAAAACAAGGACCCGGATCATGAATTCCCTGTTGCTGATATTTTTTCTGAAAATCCCCTCGGAAAATTCCTTGGAATGCAGGGGAAGCTTGGCCAGGCTCTTGATATTGGCGGCAATATGCTTATAGTACTGGTCCTGGACCGGCCTGCTCTTGATGACGGAACTAGTCGTAAGAAAAAGGATGGTGAACCGGTTCTCGAAATATTCCAGGTGTATCTCGCGGGCAGACATATTATACGCCTGATTAAAGAGCATATCCAGCATCTTGGCCGCGGATATCTTATAATTATGGTATTCTTCTTCCTTATCCTGATTATCCTCCCAGTCATATTCCCGTTTACCGAAGCAGACATGGATCGCGTCCAGAATGGACTTTTCCGGGCTAAGAACGACCTCGATGCTGTAATCCGTTGTGAACTTGATCTGGTCCACAAAAGAAAGATCATACGGATTGGTAGCCGCAACGGTCAGGCGGTTCTCGTTCAGGAGAATGGGGATGAGCCTGTACTTTCTGCAGATGGTTTCCGGGATAAGCTTGACGATAAGGGGATTTAACATCTGGATGTTCACTTTAACAGCGGGGATACCGAACTGCCTTTCCAGGATCCTGATCAGATCATCTTCAGTGATATATCCCAGGTTAATGAGGGTATGCCCCAGCCGGTCCCCGGTCTTTCTCTGTTCCTCAAGGGCATTGAGGAGCTGTTCATTGCTTATTTTCTTTTCATTGATTAACAGTTGACCCAGCGGAATCTCTACTTTCTTTGGTTCCATAGTTATTTAACCGCGTTTGTTCAGAATAGCGCTTAAGGGAAACCGATCAGCTGTCTTGGGATTTTTAAGATAAATCCTTATAAAATCTGAAGTATTGCCCTATCTTGGTAGCGGTAAAAACATCCAGCACGTCCTTGGATATGGAAAGGATACCCATTTCACCGCTGGCTTTATTGAGACGCTTGACCGCATCGATGAGAACCCCCAGGCCGGAACTGTCAATATAGACCACGTTCTTAAAATCGATCAGTATCTTCTTTTCGTTCTTGCCGATCAGGTCGTTAAGCACTGTCTTCAAGTCACCCACGTTATTGAACTCTATCTCGGAATTGGGCTCCGTGAAGCGGACGATGGAATAATCTTTTAATTTTTCAACTACAATCATGGTCTTGGTCTTTTATTTATCGTTTAATTCATTGGCGGAATAAAATTTCATACAAGCCACCTTGTTCTTCTTCTCATTATAATACATGCCGCCGTTCCAGAACTCAACGGCCGCGAAGAGGGAATTCCCGCCGTCCATATCAGAACTGTCCTCTGTCCGGTACGATATATAATTAAGCATTTCCTCGAAATTATTGCACATGAAGCATTCGGTGCGTTTAGCGTTGAACTCGTTCCAGTGGTCCAGGTTTTTGAATCCCTCTCCCTCGTCCTCCACGATGATACGGGCGAATTTTTTTTCGCTATTGAATTCCCACCATACTTTTATCTTCTTTTCCGGATCCTTCCTGTTTCCGTGAACAATGGCATTTTTTATGATCTCGCTGATCTGCTGTTCCAATAAATTCCTCATTTTTAAATTATCCGGCGCTTCGAACACGATGATGGTGGCAAAGTTTCTAATCTGATTGAATTTACTGGGAAAAACGCGGGATTTGGTATTGGCCGTATTGAAATACGGGCTATTCTCATCAACGATTAGCTTTTTTGCCGGCATAATCCTTCCTTTTATGAACCGCTTATATAATAAATTAATTTAATAAAATGTCAACAAGTTTTTATAAAACTTTAAAAAAAATTTGACCCGTTAATAATATTTAATATACTTTACTCAAATCCGGTCCGCCTTATAAGGAGTATACCTATGCTCACTAACATTAAGTACTACTCATGCCCTCAGAGCATAAATGAAGCGGTCAGGGAACTGACCAAAGGCAGGGGCCGGTACTCCATCCTGGCCGGCGGCACGTCATCCCTGATCCATACCCATCCCCGCTGCCTTGGTTTTGTGAGCT
Source organism: bacterium (assembly GCA_028711675.1). Taxonomy (GTDB): domain Bacteria; phylum Spirochaetota; class JAHITG01; order JAHITG01; family JAHITG01; genus JAQTRT01. The sequence continues at coordinate 31,669 of JAQTRT010000003.1, forward strand.
TAAAGGACCTCGGCCTGGGATACATACGGCAAGCAAAGGGAATGCTCCGGATCGGGGCTATGACGCGGATCCAGGAGATCCTTGAGGATAAAAGGGCAGGAAGATTGGCCGGCGGTTTGTTATACAAAGCTTGTTCCTGCCTGGGATCGACATTGAACCGGAGCCTCATCACAGCAGGAGGGAACATGACCCAGATCTTCCGCTGGAGCGATTTTCCAGTGGCTCTCCTTGTTCTGGACACGAAAATAACGGTTGCCGGGCCGTCACGGATGACGGTTCCGCTCATTGACCTCCTCAAGAAACATCCTAAAACAAAATTAAAATACAATCAGATCATAACAGAGATCGGGATCCGAGATCCCGGGAAAGGATACAGGAGCGAATTCATAAAATTCTCCAGGACCAATTTTGACCTGGCTATCCTCAGTATAGCTGTCCTGGCCTGTGTGAACCAGGGCCGATGCACAGATATCCGTATCGCATACGGCGCTGTCCAGCCCCTCTGTTTCAGAGCTTATGGACTGGAAGAACTGATCAAAGGCCAAAGGATCAGCGAAGAATTAATCCAAAAAGCCGGTGAGGAAAGCACCCGGCTTATATCCTGCTCCAGAGACCTGCGGGTCAGCCCCGAATACCAGAGGTCCCTGCTGAAAACATTGACCTTACGGGCTTTAAAAAAGGTCCTGCTGAACCCTAAATGAATTTTTATGAAATATTCCTGGTATCCATGGGTTCCCGCTGATTCCAACAGGATTTCCGATCATGTCTGTACTGTTGAATACGGCAGATACCGGCAAAGGCCGATGCCCGACTCGGGCCATAAGGAGGCTTTTTCATGCATATCCATCTGACAATCAACGGCCAGAAAAAAAGGATAGAAGTACGGCCCGGCGATATCTTGCTTGATGTCCTGAGAAAGGAAGGGTATCAAAGCATTAAAAAAGGATGCGGTCTGGGGGAATGCGGGGCCTGCGCTGTCCTTCTCGATAACAGGCCTGTTAATTCCTGTCTGGTCCTGGCAGCTGATGCGGACGGATCAGAAATCACGACTGCAGAAGGCCTGGGAACACCGGATAAACCTCATTTCCTTCAGGAAGCCTTTGTGAAAGCCGGGGCTGTACAGTGCGGATACTGCACACCAGGTATGATCATTTCCGCCAAAGCCCTCCTGGACAGGAATCCCCGGCCTTCAACCGAAGAGATAAAAAAAGGCCTGGACGGTAATTACTGCCGTTGCACAGGATATGTGAAGATCATAGATGCTGTCCGACAGGCGGCCCTTAAATTAAAACGTTCATAGTTTCTGGTTCATGGTTCAGGGATAGGGAAAAGATCCTGAAATGACGGCCATGAACGATAAACCATGGACAAAGAGAAGCGAGGATATCCATCATGGAATTAAAATATGTCGGCCGGTCCTGCGATAAGATCGATGGTTTGGGACTGGCAGCGGGAAAAGCAGAATTCACCGATGATATCTATCTGCCTGACCTGCTTTATGCCAGGATACTGGGTTCACCCCATGCCCATGCCGAGATCCTGGAGATCGATCCGTCAGATGCCGTAAAATTGACCGGTGTAAAAGCTGTTCTCACCTACAAGGACCTTCCCCGGATACCCCATACCACGGCCGGCCAGGGTTATCCTGAGCCATCCCCCTATGACACATTCACACTGGATAAAAAAGTACGGTTCGCGGGTGACCGTGTCGCGGCAGTAGCTGCTGTGGACGCAGAGACGGCGGAAAGGGCCCTTGAACTGATAAAAGTAAAATATAAAATACTTCCTGCTCTCCTGGATATGCGGAAAGCACATGAGCCCGGTTCCCCGGTCATTCACGATGAACCGGAAGCCCATACCATCATCCCCCTGAAATACAAACCTGAACAGAACATTGCCACTGAAGTAGATGCCTCGGCAGGAGACATGGAGAAAGGGTTCCGGGAAGCTGATTTCATCCTGGACCATGAATACTCGGCGCATTACGCCTCCCACTGCGCAAATGAGACCCATATCGTTATCACATACCTTGACTCCAACAACCGCTTGATTATCCGTTCCAGCACACAGGTCCCTTTTCATGTACGCAGGATCGTGGCGGACAGGCTTCAGGTCCCGGTCTCCCGCATCAGGGTCATCAAACCCCGTATCGGAGGCGGATTCGGCGGCAAGCAGGAGGTGCTCATCGAGGATATCTGCAGCGCCCTGACATTAAAGACAGGCAAGCCTGTCAAGCTGCAGTACACAAGGGAAGAGGAATTCATCGCTTCCCGCACAAGGCATCCTCAGATCGTTAAATTAAAAACAGGCGTTAAAAAGGACGGAACGCTGACAGCCATGGACATGCAGGTTCTCATGAACACAGGCGCGTACGGAAGCCATTGTCTGACCGTTGCCTGCAACACAGGAAGCAAAGTGCTGCCCTTATTGCGCTGTGAGAACATCCATTTCAAGGCTACATCCGTTTATACCAACCTGCCGGTCGGCGGGGCTTACCGGGGATACGGCGCAACCCAGGGATATATCGCCCTGGGCATACAAACGGACGAGATGGCGGAAAAGACCGGGATGGATATCACGGAGTTCTATAAAAAGAACCATATCCGGATCAATGAGACATCCCCGGTCTTCAAGGCCCTCGGCGAGGGACGGGAAGGCGTTCTGCAGAACATAGAAAGCTGCGGTCTGGATGAATGTATCGATGCCGGGATAAAGGAAAGCGACTGGTTTAAAAAGAAAAAACAGTATCAGGACCAGAAAGGGACTGTGAAACGGGGAATGGGCATGGTGGCCCTGATGCAGGGGTCCAGCATCCCGGATATCGATATGGGCGCGGCCAGTATAAAAATGAACGAGGATGGTTCGTTCAATCTGCTCGTGGGCGCCACGGACCTGGGGACAGGCTCGGATACCATCCTGGCCCAGATCGTAGCGGAAGTGCTTGATGTACCCGTAGAAAAGGTACTCGTTTATTCCTCTGACACGGACCTGACGCCTTTTGATGTAGGGGCTTATGCTTCTTCCACAACGTATCTGTCCGGCCAGGCCGTTAAAAAAACAGCAGAAGATATCAGGGAGCAGATTCTGGACACAGCATCAGAAATGCTGGGCCGGGACAAACAGGACCTTGATACGTCCGCCGGCGCTGTCATTGACAGGAGCAGCGGCCGGAAAACAACCTACCAGGAGATCGCCCTGCATTCCCTGTATGAAAGGAACCAGCACCAGATCGCCTCCATCAAGTCCCATATCACGCATAAATCCCCGCCCCCTTTTGCCGCTCATTTTGCCGAAGTGGAAGTGGACACAGAGACAGGTAAGGTGACGGTATTGAAATATGTGGCAGCCGTAGAATGCGGGAAAGCCATCAATCCTCTTCTGGCAGAAGGACAGACAGAAGGAGCCGTAGTCAACGGCATCAGCTATGCTCTTACTGAAGAATACCTGTTCGACAATCAGGGCCGGATGCTCAATCCCAACTTCGCTAATTATAAGCTTTATTTCACAAAAGACCTGCCTGAGATAAAGACCATCCTGATCGAAGGCCATCCGGAACCCACCGGTCCTTACGGAGCCAAGAGCGTCTCCGAGATATCCATCAACGGCCCCATCCCCGCCATCTCCAACGCTCTGTATCAAGCCCTGGGTGTCCGCCTTCGTCATCCGCCGTTCACACCGGAAAAAATATTAAAGGCCCTGGGCAGGATATAGGAAAGGACATAAAGGCTATAAAGGTTTTAAAGGGAAG
>JAQTRT010000144.1 GCA_028711675.1 bacterium
TCATGATACAACCCCGACAATTGATAAACTGACACTGAATTACTACAGTGTGGCATTAAGTTCAAGGATCACGGAATTGGATCCCAGTGAAGGTAATTATTTCGTGTCTCCTAAAAAAATAATTGGTATATCTTCTTCCGACAGAAGCGGGACCAATGCATTATCCCACACGGAGATCAGAATAAAACATTTAAAAGATGAGACATACTGGAGCGGTACTCAATGGGTATCCTCCTCCAACACATGGGTAAGGGCAGCTGGAACGGAAACATGGGAACTGAATGTAAAAAACATTGCCTGGATCTTAGGCGATGAATATTGTACACAGAGCTGCGCTGTGACCAGGAGAGGGATCAGGGAAACATTAAAAAAAGGAGTAAATTTTATCGTTATCTACACCCTGTACAAATCCGGATTCTGTAATTATCCCAATCCCTTTGACCCGAACAGGGAAACCACCTGTATCGAATATATTTTATCCCGGGATAGTGATGTCAAGATCATTATCTATGATATTAACCACGGCAGGGTAAAAGAATGGAATTTTGGAAAAGGCAGCCTGGACGGGAAACAGGGCATCAACAGGATATACTGGAACGGGAAGAACACACAGGGATATACGATAGCCAATGGAGTTTATTTCTGCTATTTATACGTCAATGGCCAGAAGGAAATGACAAAAATACTGGTCTTAAAATGAGTTCTGATTCCTGTCCTAAAACCTGAACTTCAGCGTAATGACGTGCTTTCCTTCCGTGCTTTCGATCTTATAAGGCAGCACAAAAGCATAATCAAGCAGGATATCCGCATTCTTGGAAAGGTCGTACCTGAACCCGAGCCCGGCCGTGAATTCCAGCATACTCGTGCCCAGCCTGAGGAAAAGTATCTCGTTGAAGAATGAATTCTCCCAGCCCGCACTGAAATTCAGGTATTTGTTCCTGTAATTCGCTCCCAGCACGAACACGGGATTGTCCATCCTGATCTTCTCCATAAAACCATATTGCTGGAGCGGGATGCCTGCCCCAAGGCCGAAGACCATGGGCACCCGGTCCTCTGATTTCAGGCCCATATCAGGCTGGGTAATGTTCATGAGGGAGAGCCCGATATTGTAGAATTTATTCACCTTGGATGAGAATATCCTGAACAGCAGGCCTGCATCGAACGTGACCTGCGTCCGGTCGTTCTTCTTCCCGGAAAAAAGCGGGTCCAGCTTCATCGTATCATCCACGGTATAACCGGTCCTCAACAGTTTCACGTTGGCGCCGATGGCGAACTCATTCTTCCCCAGGTCCTTCCCGAAAATCGACCAGAAGGAATTGAGCTTCCGGGAATAGGTCAGCTGGAAGACCTGCTCTGCATACAGGTCTTTCAGGGACAGGCCGGCATAACTGATGCCTATACTGAACGTCTGCCTGATTGGGAGCACGAAAGAGAAGAACATCTGGCTCAGGTTGTTGATGTCCAGGCCGGGATAGATCAGGGAATAGGTACTGTCCAGCTCATTTTTCAACAGCTGGGAGATACCAGCCGGATTGTAAAAAGCGCCGGACGCATCATCAGCAAGCGCCGTGAACGAATCAGCCATGCCGCTCGGCCTGGCTGAAATATGCCCAAGATCAAACGCGGAAAATAAAGATGAAACAGCCAGGAAAACAATTAAAATACTGTTAATAATGATCCTCATAATCTCTTTCTCCTATTACATAATAAATAATACAAGGTCAAACGGCTTATAGGACGGCCTTTCCATTGACACCGCAAGCCCTATCACTCCTCCGGCAATGAAAAATTTTATCCTGTCAATCCTGTCCTTATATCCTGTTATTCCTGTCCTGTTTTCATTTCACGATCAGAACAGTACCCTCGATCTTCTGGCCGTTATTCTTCACCTGGTAGATGTATATCCCGTTCTCCATGACTTTATTATCCTTATCCTTGCCGTCCCAGAATTTGTCTTCCGTAATTTTTTTGATCAGTAGACCCTTGAGATCATAGATGTTTATCTCGAACCCTGAGACCAGGCCCGTGAAATTCAATGTGTCGTTCACCCCGTCATCGTTAGGTGTTAATATCTTCTGGTCCGGCTTTTTAAAGAGCAGGTCAGCAGGATTGACGACATTCCCTATCTTTGCGTCGAACATGACATAACCCGATTTATTCCCTGTCGCATCCATGGCATATACCCGGATCCTGACCAAAGAATTGTTCTTTATGCCTGATGTATCCCAGATGACAGAATAAGCGGAATCTGCTGTATCATAATCCCTGTCAATTAAATACCATGTAGCGCCGTTATCCAGGCTGTATTCAAAGAAAACGCCTTCTATTGTCGGGTCCGTGGAATCGGTATCCGCATTTATCGACAGCCTGTTGGTCGCGCCAAAAATATAATTGTTGGTCACAGTGTTATTCCCGCATTTAAGTGCTGACGGAATAACAGGTGCCGATATATCCGGGGCATACCCTGTTTTTTCGAACCTGATATTGTCGATCAAGACGACACCGGTCTTGCTGGTTATTAATCCAATTCCTGCCTCAGTGTAATTAGGCTTGTAAGTAAAACACATCTTCTTTAGATTAGTTCTGTTAAGATCATTAACCGCTGACCATCCATAATTATCCCTGAAATTAATAAAAGGCATGGAATATTTTTTCCAATTGGTGGTAACTCCCTGAATATAATAACGGTCATCGCCCTCAACATTATCTGTCATTTCCACCTGTATGGTGCCTGGATTTTCTTTTGTACTTCGGGCTCTGACGTAAGCGACAAAATTGTCATATCTGCTGAAATCATGCGTCACATTGGTCCATCCATTATTCCCGCCGCCAAAAATAAATGAATTTCCCACCCACAAATCACTTCCAAGCCAGTATTTTGATACGAACGTATAAGGGCTCACATCTGAATAAGATGTGCTATTGGTGAAACTATGACTCGCTCCTCCATCTGCCATAGTGCCAACTTGGTCAAAATCTCCTATATTCCCGCCCAATGAATGGTTCCCTATATTATCATTAAAATGATCGACTTTCACACATCCGGAAAACCAGGTGCCAAAGACAATATCATCAAAGTATATTGTACCTGTCAAAGGGCTATTGTTAGTCCTGCTTTGATAGTTTTCAAAAACGATGACTAATTCATTCATATTTGTATAGCTATCCATTCCAGTAAATGCATCCAGGGGTATCACTACTTTTTTCCAGTCGGTCGTAACACCATTTTCATAATAATCTGTTATATATGATTTTCCCGCCTCCCTGTTCGGATCAGCACTGTTGTTCTTTAATTCTACCTTAAAAAATTCTCCGCCGATGGCGCCTCTTACCCAAAACGAAAGATAATTGTACTGGGATATGTTATGGCCGTTCAACAGGAAGGTGAACCCGCAATAACTGTCAAGGGTAGTCACATTATAGGAGATCTTCATGGAACATCCTGTGCCGCCGAAAATGACCGAAGGATTCACATAGTAACCTGTTGTGGGATTGGATGCCCCGCCGCCTGACCATGCGTTATTAGCCCCCCCAAACTTGTTCAGGCCTGAACTGGAATTAAAATCATCCAGAAGCAGGGTACCGGCATTCAAACCGGATGAGACCAGGAATATCAGGGCAAATAATATGATAATTTTAAATTTGATCCTCATGGGATTATTACCTCATCGTTCAATATTTTTTATTAAATCCTCTATTATTGAACCCAAAAAAATGTTTCTACAAACGATCTTTACTACGAATTTGATTAATAAATTCTATTCGTTCCTATCTTAATCCTGTTAATCCTGTCCCTCTTTAATCCTGTCCCTCTTTAATCCTGTCCTTAGAAATTGAACATGGCTCCCACTCTCATGAAATTATCAAAATACGGATTGTATCCGGGTGAGAACCAGGAAACATCTCCGAACCGGCTGGTCCTGATCTCGCCGAAGACCAGAAAATTACTGGCCAGATAATAATTAACCTTGATATAAGCGGACTGGGAATTGAACTTTTTATCCTCAGCCGGCCACTCCACGTCCTCGACCCTCAGTTTCAGGCTCAGGTCAAGATTATACCTGAGCTGGGCTTTCACGTAGAATTCCTGGCTTATGATCTCGTCATCGCGCGCTGTGTTGTAGTATGACCTTGAGCTGACATATTCGTAGTACTCGCGTTTCCACTCCCTGAAGTACGAAAGGAAAATATTCCTGAACGCGCTGCACCCGAGGGTCCCGGACCGCCTTTTCCTGTAATATTTCGTATCCGAGATCCTTTTCAGCTCGTCAAATTCGCCGGTCAGCGTGAAACCCCACATACGGTAGGAAGCCAGGGCATTATGCCCGTTCTGGTCGCTGTCAATATCATCAAAGAGGATGGGTTCCATCCTGTTCTTGGGCTTGAAATTCTCCCCCAGATGCCTGTATTCATAGGTAAGATAAAAGTCGTTCATGAGCAACCCGTCAAAAATAATCTTAGCCTTGTAACCTGTATCTTTCTGGGAAACCTTATTGGCAAGCGGCTGCTGATAGACCGGTTCATAGGGATCCTCATAGCTCACCTGGGCTCTTTTCACATACTCATTGTAAGCATAAAAGCCTTCAAGGCCGATCTGATAATCAAGGAAACGGCCGGAAAGATCAAGGGAATAAACCCTGTCCTCGCCTGTCTTCCTGATGGAATTGTCATTGGTGAATTGGGCCGTATCCCCGGAACCCACATAATAAAGCTTCAGGTCAAGCGAACTTAACTCGATATCCCTGATATCCGTGATATGTTTGTTCAGCCGCGCTCCGTACGTGAAAGAATCATACGCTTGTTTAATGAGAAAAGCATGGTAAGTGAACACTTTCAGGTTTCCTTCGCAGCTGATCCCCTTGTATCCCCAGTCCGGCGTGACCTTCTCGATGCCCCAGAGGTCATCGTATCCGATTGTAGGGGAGAAGGTATAGCGGCTGTACTCGAACATGAGGTTGCCGACAGTGATGTTCCCGATGTACCCGGAAATATTATTGGCGCGGAGCTGGATAAAGGGCACCACAGCCCTGGGATAATCGGCTGTGACCTGGCCGGTATATTTATCGTTCTCATCCTTCCGGTACGCCGAATCCCCGAAGCTCTGGGCTTCAGCGGCCAGCACGATCTTCCCGCTCACAAGGCCGTAATTGGCGTTCATGTCGATGCGGCCCCAGTGCATCAGTTCGTTCTTCTGGTCCGGGACATTAAAATACTCGCTGTAAAGCGAACCGTTGAACCTGATAGGACTTTCGGCTTTGGCCTTTTCCCCCTCTTTTTTCTCTGCTTCGGCTTCAGGCGGCTGCTCTTCCCCGACAGCCGGAGCTTCCCCTCCAGCCGGCATGATTACCGCGTACAGATAATCGACCAGGATATTTCCCTGCGAGGATTTCACGGCAATGCCCTGGATGGTCTTGGAATACAGATTATAGACCGTGATCTTGTATCCCTTGATCTGTTCCGTATCAAAGGTCCCGTTCTTCTTCGGCCCGCTGTCCGATAGTTTGAAATCGGAAAAATTAATGTTCAACATCTCCCATTTCACGGAATTAAGGATACTTTTATTCTCATATTCCCACAGCTCGCCGTCACTGTCGATAAAGACCACCTTCATCATATTGCCGGAACCGTCGCCCTTGACCAGAAGCCCGACCTTTCCCATGCCTCTCAGGTCCGGATAATCCTTATCCGGATAATACCGTTCCAGGGCTACATATGTCCCTGTCGGGATCGAGCTTTTCAGATAATAAGAAAGCTCAAGGCTGTAATTCCCCTTCAGCCTGTCAGAGGACGGGCTTAATGTCAGCTGGGACTGGTCACCCTGGCCTACCTGATAATTATCATACGCATTGGGATTTTCAAAATCATCTATGATAAAGACCCCGGACCGGTCCTGCGCCAAGAGTCCGGCAGGCTGCAGCAGCAGGGATACAATAAAAAATTTAAGAAATAATTTCATTCTGCTTTCTCCTTGATTTGAATTTTCCGTTACTGGGTAACGGACAAATCATCCATGTAAAGGACGCCTTCCTTCTGCGTCACTTCCGAATCCACAAAAACCACTGTAAATTCCTTCATGGAAGTGAAGTCCGAGATCCCTTTGAACTGGCTGAAAGGGATCACCACTTTCTGCCATTCCTCCGTCACTCCCTGCACATAATACGTGCCGGTCTGGTTATTGCTGTTCTTCAGCTCCACCTTGAACGTAGAAGTGAATCCTTTCCCCTGATCGCCTTTAATCCAGAAGACCAGATTATTGTAAGGGCTGAAATCAGCGTTGTTCAATTCGGAATAAATGCCGTTAAAGGCCTGGGACGGCGAATCCACGTCATAAATGATCTGCAGGGAAAAACCCTTGTTCCCCTGCCTGACGGCCTTGCTGTACTTGGTCTTGCAGATCTGGTTCACGTCCTTGGGATTGAAAGCCCAGGGATTCACGTTCCCCTTCAGGGAATTCCTGTTCTTTTTATTGAAATCATCGATCATCCATTCGCTTCTGATTACACTTTTCGTCCTTACCTCTTTTACAGGCTCCTGATTTATCTCGTTATTGAAAATGACGGCATCGTTGATCGGTGTGCAGGATGCAAAACAGACTAAAATGATAAAAATTATTTTCTTCATTCATCTCACTCCTGAAAAATTTTTAAAATTTAACCACGATACCGAATACATGGTTCAAGCCCAGTTCATAATGACGGTCCAAAGAATAATCCAGACGCAGGGCCTGGTACCGGAAACTCATACCCACATTCAGTGTGATGCCGTCACTTTGAAGCAGGGCCAGACCCAAACGCGGGGCAATCCTACGGCTGAACAGCCATATTTCAGCTCCGGCATGAATATTATAATTCTCCTCGTTGATCCTGTCCAGGTCCAGGCCGAACAGGAGGTCATTATTGGGCCTGAATCCCGCTCCCAGCCTGATAACTGAGGAAAGGCTTTCCGATGTACTGTTTTCCCACCGGATAACAGGTTTGTTCAGGTTCTTGACCATCAGTCCCGCGCTGAAGTGGTTATCCAATGCCCGCATCAGGACACCCGCGTCACAGCTGATGGCCGAGGCATGGATATCATAATCGATCTTTAAATATTTCAGATTACCGCCGGCATAAAAAGAAGGCAGGAGCTCGACACCGTAGGAAAGGGTATAAATATTCTCGCTGTAATCACCAAGGAAGTTCACGTTCTGCCCCACGCCGGAACGCTGGTAACTGAAGCCCATGGTCCCTTCCGCTATGCCGGGCGAAGCGACGCTGAAGATCAGGTTGTTCATCAGGTCCAGGTTATAATAATTATTATACACCAGGCTGATCTCGCCTTTCGCGAACTGCCCGAGCCCGGCCGGATTGTAATAAATACAGTTGATATCGTCAGCGATGCCGGTGAACGCATCCCCCATGCCCCTGGTCCGTACCCCGGACTGGTTATCCAGGATCCCTGCCGCGAGCATTACAGGACAGAGTACGAATAAAAAGAGAAGAGTATTTCGTTTAATCATTTTATTACTCCGATCACCTGAATTATCTTATCGTCCTTTCCGTCCGTTGACCTGGCCGCGATCTTATAATAATACAGTCCGTTCTTGACAAGATTGTTGTTAAGGTCCCGGCCGTTCCATTCCTTGGAATGGTATGTGCCGCCGGCCTGCCGTCCCAGGTCCGCCTTGAAAACAATGTTCCCGGCCGCATCGAATATCTTCAGGGATATGTCGGCAGCCACGGAGAGCCGGTAATTGAAAACGGTTATGTCGCGCAAACCGTCGCTGTTGGGCGAGAACGGGTTATTATCCACATAGAACTTATCGATCACTTTTCCGGGCCTGTCCTCGCTGTACCCGTTCTTGGCGAATTTAATGGATTTATAGGGCCCCAGGAGAGCTGTGTTTCCCCAGATATTCTCAGCCACGACGCGAAGATAATAAACATCGTCTGCGGAAAAAGCTTCAGGGTCCAGCCTGGCTGCATAAAGCGTGTCGG
>JAQTRT010000145.1 GCA_028711675.1 bacterium
GGGCAGGACATTGGACAGGGAAAGATAATTGCTGATGGTCCCGACCCTGACCTTGAATATGACATTGTTCGTAAATGCTGTCTTGATGATCTGGGAATTGGACCCGATACCGTTATTCACCACAATGTTATTGAGCGCATTGCTGATGCCTGTGTTGGTGACGGAAATAACGGCAATATCATTTATTTTGTTCCCATAACTGTCTGTAACGCCTGTTATGATAATAGAGAATGGGGTATAGACCATGGCTGTCTGTACACTGATACGGCTTAAGAAATTGTTACAGGTGGATGCGGTAACCTGTATCACACCGCTTCTTCTGACTTTGTTGGAATAGGTATTGGTCACGATCAGATACTGGTTCCCGGCAACATCAAATTCAAAATCCGTTCCATCAAAGGACTTCATGCCCCGGTCAGAGAGCCGCAATGTACAGGATGTATTATTATTGGAATATTTTAAATAATGGAACAAAGATGTCGTGGCAAAATAGAAATTATTGGTACAGTCTGTTTTGATATTATTGAACCGGTCATAAGCGATCACAGTCACTTTCGTGACGTTGTTCCATGTACGGCCTGCTGTGCATATGGTCGGATACCCTTTTAATTCGAATTTATTCAGGGCGTCCGGCATAAGATCAAGATTCCAGGGAAGCGCTTTATTCGTGCAGGCTTTAAGGATACGGTCGTCTGTACCGGAATTGGAATAGAGGGAATTATAAATATAGTTTGTACCTGTGATCGTTGGGAGGTCCTGCTGGAAATGGATATAAACTTTCTGGGCCGTGGTCACAGCTGATATTTTTGTCAGCAAGGTCAGTAATCCGTTATTATAGTTCCATGTAAACTGATTATCTCCGGAAGGACGTGATGTACTATGCATCAGCCATTGGGCATTACTGCTGATGCTGTCCAATACGGTTATAGATGTAACATTGTTGATAGGATAATCGAAAAAAGCATTGCTGATGATGAATGAATCTGCCTTGGCATTTGTTTCTGCGCTTAATTCGAATATATATCTGATGTCCGCGTTCTTTCCTACAATAAAATTAGTAGGGGAGAGAGAGCTGTATATGTTGGTGGCTTGATGAGCTGCTGAACAAAGCTGTGTGAAAATAATCAGTAAAATTAATGCTAGTAGAGCGCTTTTTTTCATAAAAATATGTTTTCTATGTCCATTCTCAAATCAAGTAAAATATAAATATATAGTAGCAAATAATATGCCTATCTTGTTTATCGGCTTATAAATTTTAAATAATTAATATTAATAATCATTGAGAAAATGAAATTAACCGTATTTTTCCGAAGATTATCGCATATTTTACTTTAATTACGATCTATGGAATATATAATTGTGTAAAAATTATACATTAATCCGTAAATACACGGTTTCTTCAGCTTTTTCGCTCTTTTTCCTTTGGGGGGAAAATAATTATCTTATATAATATACACCATAATATTATTTTTTCAACTGAAAAAACCATGAATAAAATACTTGAAATTAAAAAAAATTATGTTACACTAAGCAGAAAAGGCAAGGGACATCATGGAAAGATTTAAGATATGGATCGATAAAGCTAATATTCTGCTTGAAGTCTTACCTTATATAAAGAAATTCCATAATTCTACTATAGTGATAAAAATCGGCGGTGAACCCATGGTGGATGAGACCGCTAAAATGAACTTTGCCCTGGACGTGGTTTTAATGAAATATGTGGGTATCAATCCGGTCATCATCCATGGCGGCGGGAAACAGATCACGGATATGATGAGAACTCTCGGCAAGAATCCTGTTTTTATCAACGGTCTCCGGGTCACGGATAAGAAGACCATGGAGATCACGGAGATGGTCCTGACCGGGCTTGTCAACAAGGATATCGTTGGTTTGATCAATCATCACGGCGGAAAAGCTGTGGGTGTTTCGGGCCGGGATGGAAACCTGATCGAAGCCGTAAAATGGAAGGGAAGATCAGACCTCGGGTTTGTGGGTGAAGTGAAAAAAGTAAATCCGGAGGTCATCACCACGCTCATCGAGAAGAATTTTATCCCTATCATTTCTCCCGTAGGACTGGGGCAGAAAGGCGATGCTTATAATATCAACGCCGATACGGCAGCCAGCCGGATCGCCGTGGCCCTGAAGGCCGTGAAATTGATCATCCTTTCGAATGTGCGCGGTATCTACCGGAAACCGGATGATGAGAAGAGCTTTATTTCTACATTGAAGATCAAGGAGATCAGCCGGTTGATCAAGAAAAAGATTGTTACCAAAGGCATGCTGCCCAAGGTGGAATCCTGTATCTATGCTCTTCAGAACGGTGTCCGGAAAGCACATGTCATCAACGGCCTTATCCCGCATTCCATCATCCTTGAGATTTTCACTGAAGCCGGTGTCGGCACGGAGATTATACGATAAATGAAGAATCCTTCGTTCGAAGAACTGCTCCATAAAGAAAAAGAATTCGTACTTCAGACCTACAGCCGGTACCCGGTTGCCCTGAAAAAAGGGAAGGGCGTTTATGTCTGGGATTTGCAGGGAAAGAAGTATCTTGATTTTTTCGCCGGTATCGCTGTCAATGACCTGGGATATGCCCATAAACAGATAAAGAAAGCGGTGCAAAGATCGCTCAACCGCCTGATCCACGCTTCCAATTATTTTTATCTTGAACCGCAGATCAGCCTGGCTGAAAAACTTTCCCTTTCCTCAAGCCAGGGCAAGGTCTTTTTTGCGAACAGCGGGGCAGAGGCCAATGAGTGCGCCCTGAAACTGGCCCGTGTCTACGGCAACCAATGCCAGCCGCGGCGGGGTACCATCCTGACCCTGGAGAATTCATTCCATGGCCGGACACTGGCAACGCTTTTTGCCACGGGACAGGCGAAATATCATGCCGGATTCGAGCCTGCTGTGGGAAAATATGTTTATCTTGAACCCAATAATATCAGCCGTATCGATTCTGTCCTGAGTGATGACGTGTCTAGCGTTCTGATCGAGTTGGTCCAGGGAGAAGGCGGTGTCCGGGTCATGGACAAGACTTTTATCAGCGCTTTGTCCGAGAAATGCAGAAAAAAGAACGTTCTTTTCATGGTGGATGAAGTTCAGACCGGCCTGGGCCGGACCGGAAGATTATTCGCTTACGAACATTTCGGGATCATCCCGGATGTGATAACCCTGGCCAAACCATTGGCCGGCGGATTGCCCATGGGTGTGGCTATCATTAAAAGAGAACTGGCCGGATTATTGAAACCCGGCATGCACGCTTCGTCTTTTGGGGGAGGCTACATGGTCTGTTCCGTGGCGAATTGCGTGATCGATCTCATCCGGAAGGAAAAATTTCTCTCCCATATCCGGGAAATGGGGGATTATTTATCCGGGCAGTTCAAGGCCTTGAAACAAAAATATGATTTTATCGCGGAGACAAGGGGCCTGGGGCTTATGCAGGGTATGCAGTTAAAGTTCAACGGCAAGGAGATCGTGCAGAAAGCCCTGGAGAAAGGACTGATCATTAATTGCATTCAGGAAAATGTCCTGCGGTGTCTTCCGCCGCTGGTCATTGAGAAGGAACATATCGACCGGGCGGTCTCTATCCTTGATTCCGTCTTTTCAGACGCGGCAGGCAAGTGAGCCGGTTCTTTTTAAAAACCTTCTTCACCGATCTTCAGCCGGTTGGCGAACTTCACTTCGGATTTGATCTCATGCATGTTCTTTTCAATATGGATAATCTTTGAGATCACGTGGATGGAGAGGAGGAGGTTCTCGTTGAAGATAAGCGGATTCTCGTCCGTAGCCTCGGTAAAAGGGAAGTTGATGATCTTGTGTTTAAGCAGGTATGAATTGAGCAGGAATTCTTTCCGTAATATAAATTTTTCCTTATCCGTGGGCAGCAGCAGTTCCAGTGCTTCGTTCAGGCTGATGCCGTAATAATCTTCTTCGGTGAAGGGAAGCCGTTCCGGGTCCTTGATCTTGTTGATGATGGCATTGAACTTGATGTCTTCGATATTAAAAAAAAGGAGCATGAGCAGTTCAAATTCAAATTCAGAGATCCTTTTTTTCAGGCGGTAAAAGTAATAACCGTCCAGCAGGTCTTTTTGCTCTTCCTCATACTGGATGAACCCTTTTTTTAACTGAAAGATTTCTTCCTCGTTCAAGGAATTCGCTTTTTCGAAAATAAAAGGGAATTTCGCATGAAGGATGAACTGTATCTTAGAAAAGAGATAGCTCTTTATCCGGCTGAGATATTCATAATAAATATCTTCATTATAATTCATATTCATAAATGCTCCTTGAGGAGATTCCATACCGCTGTCCACAGTTCAAAGTCCGTGTCCCTTATCGCCGAGGGATCAAGGAACAACGAACTAAGAACTATGAACGATCGCGCCCAGAGGGAGTTGAACCCCCAGCCCTCAGAACCGCAATCTGATGCTCTATCCATTTGAGCTATGGGCGCAACTTGCCGTTTCAATTAAAACTTACTTTGTTAATTTAGCATTTCAAGCTTTTTTTATTTTTAAACAAAGAAAGATTATATTTTTTTATTTTTTTTCATTGTTTTGATAAATATCCTGACTAGGCCCGGATCAAACTGCTTGCCGGAATTCTCCTTGATGATCCGCATGGCGTTGGTGATGGATAAGGAATCCTTGTACGGCCTTTCGGAGATCATGGCATCAAAGGCATCGGCGATGCAGATGATGCGGGCATAAAGCGGGATGGCTTCGCCTTTCAGACCGTCCGGATACCCGGGAAATTTCCCTTTCTGCTTTCCGTCCCAGCGTTCATGATGATGCTTGATGGCCAGTAGGATCTCCCGGGGAAGATCAAGCTGGTTGATCAGGCGGAAACCCCTTTCAGAATGGTACCGGATGTTCTTGAACTCTTCGGTATTGAGCCGTTTGTCCGATAACAGGATCTCATCATCCACAAAGATTTTGCCGATATCATGCAGAATGGCGCTGACCCACAGGTACGGCACCTCTTCCTGGGAAATGATCTTGGCCTTGATCAATTCCGGTATCAGGAGATTAATGACCTTTTGGACACGCGAGGAATGCAGCAGGGTGACCTGGTCCTTGTTCTCCATGATCTCGATGAGCATGGGGATGATATAAGCGTTCAGGATAATTAATTCGTCTTCATGATGTTCTTGGGCCAGCATGTTGTGTTTAGAATAATATACTTAAAAATAAAATCAATATCTTTTTCCGCCTTGTTATAAAACTGCTTGACAGGATAATTAATATGATTATTATTGACCTTGATTCTGAAAGGAGAGGTCGCATAGTTGGTCTAGTGCGTATGCCTGGAGAGCATATGAACTCGCAAGGGTTCCGTGGGTTCAAATCCCACCCTCTCCGAATGGAAGTGAACGAGGAGTCTGCGGAAGAATAAGCTTTCAGCGGCTTTATCGTAATCTGCCTTTACGGAAAATAACTCCGTTATTTTCCTGCTTTTACAACGGGATTGACCAGTTTCCCCACTTTTTCTATCTCGACCGTGATCTCGTCGCCGGGCTGCATCGGGCCTACTCCGGCAGGTGTTCCCGTCGAGATGATGTCTCCCGGGAAAAGCCTCATTACGGAAGAGATGAATTGAACAAGATAATTGATGTTGAATATCAGGTTGTTTGTGTTCGAATCCTGTCTGGTCTCGCGGTTCAATATGGCTCTTATGCGTAAATTGTGCGGATCGAAATCCTTAGCCGGTATATAGATAAAAGGTCCTACAGGACAGAAAGTGTCAAATCCCTTGGCTCTTGTCCACTGACCGTCCTTTTTCTGTATATCCCTGGCAGTCACATCGTTCAAACAGGTGTATCCCAGGATATATTCCCCGGCATTTTCCTGCTTCACCCTGTAACATTCTTTTTTAATAAGGAACGCCAACTCGGCCTCGTATTCCACCTGTCTGGATATGTCAGGATAAAGGATAGGTTCTCCCGGGCCGATCACTGTTGTGGAAGGTTTGATGAAAATTACCGGTTCTTCCGGTATTGAGAAATTCAATTCTTTAGCATGATCCCGGTAATTCAATCCTACCAGGACCACTTTCGCGGGATGGGAGGGGGGCAGGATAATGAGGTTTTTTAATTGATATTCTTTACTGCCGGTTGAGAATTCATGATAAATATCGTTGTTCAGTTCGCGGACCGTGTCACCTTCCACCAGCCCGTAAAAAGTAGATCGATTATATTTGAATCTTCCGATATGCATTGATTTTTATAAAATAAAAAAAACAGGAGTCTACAAACCCAGCACGTCATACATGCTGTAAAGACCGGGCTTTTGTTTGACAACCCATTCCGCTGCTAGCACGGCTCCCCTGGCCAAACTGGACCTGTCTGTGGCCCTGTGGATCAGCTCGATCCGTTCTCCCTGGCCCGCTAATAGGACCGTGTGTTCTCCCACAATATCCCCGGCCCGGATGGACATCACTCCTATCTCCCTTTTTTTTCTTTCGCCTACCAATCCCTCCCGTCCGTACACGATATCCTTTTTCATGTCCCGGCCCAGTTCCTTGGCCAGGATCTCCACGAGCTTCATGGCCGTTCCGGAGGGAGCATCCTTTTTAAAATGATGATGGGCTTCCAGTACCTCTGCATCAAAATCATCACGGATGATCTTTGCAGCCAGTTCGGTAAGCTTGAACAGCAGGTTGACGCCGATGCTCATGTTCGGGGAAAATACGACGGAAATGGCCGAAGCAGCGGATCGGATCTGGCTGACCTGCTCTGTACTCAGACCTGTCGTGCCGATAACAGCAGGTTTCCCGTGCTTTTCATTGATCTTGATATGTTCCATGGTAGCGGCCGCTGAGGTGAATTCAACGGTCACATCCGAATCTTTTATCCTCCTTTCAAGGTTATTTTCGATAAGAAGGCCTGTCGGGTCTGCTGAAGGATCATTGAACTGGTCTATTGCTGCTGTAAGAGCGTGCTTCTTTTCCCGGATGATCTTGATGATCTCGCGTCCCATTTTTCCTGCTGCGCCCACGACAATGATGTTAATTGCCATAATGATCCTCCCGGATGATCCGGTTTTTATTGTATCATATCATTTTTTAATGTCAATGAAAAGTTATCAATAAGATTATTCTTTTTCTTCTTCGATGATGCTCAGGACCTTAAAATAATCATCAACGAGTTTTTTGTATTCCAGGGGATACTTGTTGATGTTCTGATGATAACGCGACTTGCTCCGGAGCTCTATTTTTTCCCGGGCAAGCTCGTCCGGCTTCTGTTTTTTGTATTCCTTGGCTGTGTCCGCTTTCCTCTCCTTGGAGTAATCTTCCGCATAAAGGGATTTCTGGGAATCGAGGAGCCTCTTCAGGACCTTGTTCTGCTTCTGGATCAGGTCCTGGTCGATCTTTTTAGCCCGCAGCTTTTCCTTGATCTCCTCCATTTCTTTTGCGGCCTGCCCCAGATCGCCCAGGAGCTTTCCTGCTTCCTGGTAATTCTGGATGAAAGAGCCTACGGCCTTCTGGATCATTTCCTGCTGGAAAGAAAGCTCATCCAGGTAATCCTGTGTCTCCTGGGAAAGACCTTCTTTGCCGATCTGCCCCTGCATGCGTTTTGTCATTTCATTCAACTGCTGCTGGGCATCGGCCATCTGGTTCAAGGCGTCATCCATGCCTTCCGAATTGGACTGCTGCATCTGTTTTTTAATTTCTTCTTTCAGATTGATCAGGTCTTTGATCAGCAGGTTGATGGAGAGAAGGGATGTGTTGAGATAGATGCCGGCATGGGAGACCTGGTCCTCTGAAAGGTAATTCCGGGCAGAGGAGAGCGCATCGGCCAAACCGTCGAATTTACTGAAGAAATCCGGATGAAAAACAATGTATTCCTTGGTCCCGTCTTCCAGATTTTGTTTTTCGGAGAGCAGGGAGCGTTCGAGAAAGATCATGTCTTCAGCCATTTTCCCGTGATCCTTGACGGGATAAAGTTCTTCCCTCTCTGTTTCAGCC
>JAQTRT010000146.1 GCA_028711675.1 bacterium
GAGATCGTCCTGAAGCTCCTGTACAAGGAACAGGAACTGCGGTATCAGAGCAGCCAGGGGCTTCTTTATGTCCTGAAGAGACTGGCCAAAGGCGAGCATGAGTTCATCATCGGCGAAAAGGATCAGAAGATCAAGCTGACTTACCAGACAAGGCTGGTGGGAAGGGATGAAGAAATTATCCGGATCAAGGAAGCTTTTAACCGTACCAGGCAGGGGCAGGGAAGTATCTGTTTTATCGGCGGTGAGCCTGGTATCGGCAAGACAAGGCTGGTGGAAACCATCCAGGAATTCGCGTATGAGCAGGGGTATGAGAAAGGCGGGCTTTTCATCCGCGGCCGGTGCCTGAACCAGGAGAACAAGATACCGTACCAGCCGTTCCGGGATTCGCTCAACGAATATATCACCAAGGCAGAGAAACAGGAAGCCGGACAGAGAAAAGCGGATACGGCGCGCATCAGGAAGAACCTGGGAGAACTGGGAGAGATCATTTTCCGTCTCAATCCCAATATCAAGGAGATCCTGGGTGAAATGCCGGATCTGGTCCCCCTGGAACCGGAAAAGGAGAACCAGCGGTTTCTGATCGTTGTCGCGGATTTTTTTTGCCAGCTGGCCGATGAAGGACAGGTCTGCATCCTGTTCCTGGATGACCTGCAGTGGGCGGATGAAGGCTCGTTCCGCCTGCTGGAAAGCATCAGCCAGCGGATCAACCGTTCCAATCTCCTGATCCTGGGAACATACCGGAGCAACGAAGTTTCGGAAGGCCACTCTCTCGCGCGGCTTAAATCCGAGGCTAAATCGCAGGATTACCCTGTCGAGGATATCAGGATCGGGACATTGAACCATGACCGCCTGAACAGGATGGTGGCCGGGCTCCTGGGGGAAAAAGAGGAATCATCCTGCAAACTCACCGGATACATATCGGAAAAAACAAAAGGTAATCCTTTCTTCACCATCACCCTGGTCAGGGAACTGGTGGAACAGAAGGCTATTGTCTGGGAAGAAGGGACCTGGAAGGAGAACTGGGAGAAAATCAACAGTATCAGGGTTCCCGTGAACATCATTGACATGATCCTTTTAAAGATAAAGGATATACCGGATGACCTGGATAAGCTGCTCCGCGTGGCCTCGGTCATCGGACGGGAATTCAGCCTTGACCTCCTGTACCATGTGATACAAAAAGAGAAGGAGGCCATCATCAGCCTGGTGGATGAGGCTGTCTCCCTGCAGCTGCTCGAACTTTCCATTGTCGAGAAAGGGAAGATCATCTTCGTGCATGACCGGATCAAGGAAGCCTTTTTCTCCAAGATGAAGGAAGATGAACTGAAACAGTATCATCTGCTCATCGGCCGGACTCTGGAGCAAGGGTCCCGGGGCCGGGAAGAAGAGATCATCTTTGAACTGGCTCACCATTTTATTGAGGCCGGGAATGAAGAGAAGGGAAGAATATATGCTTTCCGTGCCGCGGAAAAATCCAGGGAAAATTACGCCATACTGGAGGCTGTGAAGTATTACCGGTACGTGAAGGAAATCCTCATCAAGAAAAAAGAACAGGCCGTCCAATATCAGAACGTTCTGGAGGGGCTGGGCGAAGTTTTAAGGTTAAGCGGATTATATGAAGAAGCCCTGGAGAATTTCAACGAACTTCTTCTTTTTATCCGGGACGATCTGCACAGGGCCAAGATCCACCATAAGATCGGTTCAACCCTGTTCGGGTTGGGCAAACCCTTTGAAGCCATTGCAATACTGGAAAAGACACTGGGGATATTAAAGGCCAGGCAGACACCCGGGTCCCTATTAGGGCTTTTTTTAGCTTTTACCCTGGAAATAACGAAAGTTTTTATACACCAGCTTTTCCCCGGTATCTTCATCAACTCCCGATACAGGAATAATCAGAGAAAGATCCTGGCCACAAGGATCTATACGACCCTCGGCTACTGTTATTATTTTACCAATATGCTGAAAGCGGGTTTTGCCGGGCTGGCCGGTCTTAATTTATCCGATAAGATGGCCAATACCTATGAATATAGTTTCATCCATTCGATCCAGTCCCCTATCTGGGTGGCTCTGGGATTTTTTTGGATGGGTGAAAGATATTCCTGGGACGCTCTGGATACATCCCTGAGGATAAAGAACAGGTGGAGCGAAGGTTTTGCTTACCTATATCTGAACTTTGTTTATCTGGCAGCCAATAAAGTGGAGAAAGCCCTGGAGTACGGGCTCAAGGCCATTGATGTCCTGCTCTCGATCGGAGAAAAGTGGGAACTGGCCGTGGGTTTTTGCATGAGCTGGAGGGCTTATTACATTAAAGGCGATATACTGGCCGGGCTCAGGCTTACGGACAGATACGTACAGTTGATGATCCAGATCAAGGACCGGAGGACCATGGCCTGGTCGCTTGACCATTACCGCAGGGCGTATATGTTTCTGAACGGATGCGACGACAACTGTCTTGCTGATTTTTATAAGGCCCTGGCCACGGTCAAGAGCATCAATGAAGCTCCGCATACTGTCATGGTTACTGCTTCTATTGCCATGGCCCATACAGAGAGGGGAGAATATAAAAAAGCCATTGAGAAGGGCGAAGAGGGCGCCCAAATGTACATTAAAACACCGGCCAAGGGATACTGGGCCATCGATATATACGGCTATGCAGCGGATGCTTATCTTGCTTCGCTGGAGATGGAGAAGCATGACCGTAAGGAGAGACGCAGATATCTGAAAAGAGCGGGATACCTGGCCGGGAAAGCCCGTTCAGCAGGAAAGACATTCAAGATCTACTGGCCTATAGCCCTCCGGACAACGGGGAAATATTACTGGCTGAAGGGAAAGAAAAGGAAAGGTCTTGATTATTTCCTGAAAGATATCCGGTTCTGCGAAAAGTTCCGGTATCAGTATGAACTGGCCTTGTGCTGTTATGAGCTGGGGCGTTTCCTTTTCAGGGACGGATATAACAGGACTTACAGTAAAGAGAAGGGGAGGGAGTACCTGATCAAGGCCGCGAAACTCTTCGAACAGATCAAGGCTGAGCCTTATCTGGTGAAGACAAGGAAGATACTGGGTGTGCAAAAAGCTACTGAACCCAAGTCAGAGGTCTCGCCCCAGGAGCGGCTCAAGCTTGAACGGAGGATGGACACGGTCCTCAATACCAGCCGTTACCTCAGCTCCATCCTGGACCTTGACGAGCTTCTGCAGAAGATCATGGATAAGACCATCGAACTGGTCGGCGCGGAAAGGGGGATCCTGGCCCTTTATCCGGACAAGGACGAGAAAAAGGAGTTTAAACTGGAGATCAAGGTCGTGCGGAACGTGAAGACCCAGGATACGGATACGTTCCAGATGAGCCGGAGCATCCTCGATAAAGTTACGCATGAGATGAAGCCTATCATCATCGACGATGCTTCCACGCATACGGAATTCAAGACGCAGGCCAGTATCATCAGTTCGGGATTCAAGTCCGTTCTTTGCGCGCCTATCATCACAAAAGGCGAGCTGCTCGGGGTCATTTACCTGGATAACCATCTGGTGAGCGGGTTGTTCCATGAGGAGGACCTGCGGATCCTGGAACTGATCAGCAGCCAGGCCGGCGTTTCCATACAGAATGCCCGGCTGTATAAGAAGTCCATTGCCAAACAAAGGATGGAACATGATATGGCCATTGCCGGTACCATCCAGCAGATGTTCCTTCCGGACAAGATCGAGGAGATCAGGGATATCGAAGTGGACGCTGTTTATTCGCCGGCGGAATTCATCGGCGGGGATTATTACGATATCATCAAGCTGGACGAGAACCGGTATGCCCTGATCATCGTGGACATCTCGGGCCATGGTTCGTCCGCAGCTATCGTCATGTCCGTTATATCCTTTATTGTGCATTCTGTTGCGGATAAGGTTAAGGACAGCGCGGAACTGGCCGCGATCCTGAACAAGCGACTCTCTGAAAGGCTAAAGGCGGAAAAATATGCTACCGGCATTTTCCTGATCTATGACGCGGCCAGGAACATGTTCGAATACACCAATGCCGGCCATTCGAGTCTTTTATTGTATAAAAAGAAAGGGGACCGTATCGTCGAGTTCGAGAAACGGTCCATACCCATTGGCGTGATGGACGAGACGGCTTACGAGAAAGAGGAGTTCACGTTTGAGCCGGGCGATATCGTCATGCTCCAGACGGACGGGATATTCGAGACCATGAACGAGGCACGGACCCTGTTCGGGTTCGAACGCGTGAAAAAACTTCTCTGGAACCTGAGGGACAGGCCGGCCCGTGAAATAGACCGGTATATCCTCTCCGAAGTGAACCGGTTCAGGGGAAACCTGAACCAGGCGGATGACATCACATTGATCACTCTGAAGAAACGAGGGTAATTCCCGGCCCTGTCAGCATGACGTGTCCTTGACTTTCATGACCGTAATCCTGTGCTTTTTTCTGCTGAGGAATCTTTTTTTTACTTCTTCCAGGCAGGAGTCCCTGACAGAGAGATAAAGACGGTCCAGGCCTGAATCCAGGAGTATCCGGAGGCTTTCCGCATGCCCTTTTTCTTTAAGTTCCAGAGGACCGACCTCATCCAGGAACACAATGCCGGGATCTGTAAAATGAAGAAGGGCTCTTCCGCTGGATTCAAATCCTTTCTTATAGAAAACAAATTTTCCTGTTGAGTTAAGCCGGGCAAGACGGATCCTCCTTCCCGTGGTCAGGTCTTTCGCGTCATATCCTGTCTTGATGCCGGCCTTGAAAATGCCCGGTGCAATGATCCCGGTGGGTGAAGAACCCGCGTCCTTTTCTTTTTGAACCAGTTCTTTCATCAAAGAGGTCTTGCCGGAATTCACTTTACCTGTGATAATGATGATGTCCATGTTGGCCTGTGAAAGGTGCTGCCGACGTACTGTTTTATTTATTGATATAGATGATAACGGCCGAGATCAAGAGAGAGACAAGAGTGAGCAGTCCGGGGCCTGCATAAAATGAATTGGGTCTTTGCAGCCAGGTCCCGAAAGTCCTTTCCTTGGCCTTTTCCCCTATCTCCCATCCCAGCATAAAGAACAGACCTGCCGAGAGAGCCCACACCGCTCCTTCCTTCATGATAAAGGCTGTGAGTCCGGAAGTCCCGTTAAAGGAGAGCATGTAGGAACAGGGCTGAACGTGCATGCCGATAAAATAATAAAGCAGGGAACCGAACAGCACACCCGTACCGCTGGCAAGGGACCGGGCTGTGCGGCTTTTTATGACGCGTCCCCTGAAGAGAGCCGTCATTCCCGCGAGACCGCCGAATTCCAGAAGCACCGCGAGGCAGGCATTGGCCTTGCAGAGCACGGAAAGACCGAGTACAGGGATCACCAGCTGTTTGTGCAGACAGGCTAAAAGGCCCATACCCAGGATCATTACGGGATTTCCGTAAACAGCCATGGCTATGCCGATAAAAAGAGCGTCGAGTCCGATCAAAAGACCGGAAAAATGGATACCTGACCTGTGGAGAAGGCCGGCTGCGGCCACTTCCACCAGTCCGCAGAACGAGCCCAGCACCAGGATGCCTGTGATAATACCTTTTTGTCCTTTATTCTCTTTCATGTTGTTCCTTCCTCCTCGGACCGGTTCCTGTATCCTTATTCTCTTCAGAAGGCCATGGTCAGACCGCTCAGTAAACTTCTGCCGGCCTGGGGGCCGTTCCCTTCTTCATAATTAATATCCATTATATTATTAATAGCAAGGAAAATCTCTGTCCGGAGCGGACGGGTCACGGAGAAGCTCTGCGTTAATTTAATGTCGAGCAGATGATACTCCGGAACAAGCCGGCCGGATGATCTTTGTTCTCCCGTGTACCGGTACTGGCCTGCAAGGAACAGGCCGAACGGGAAATTGTATGAGAGGCTCAGACCAGCCTTGTGCCTGGGCTGCTGGTCCAGCTCTTTTTTATTCACCCTGTCCCAGGTATACAGATAAGTATAATCAAGTCTGGCCCCGATCCTTTTTATTATCCTGGAATTAATCCCGGCCTCGGTCCCGTAGAGCCGGGCTTTGCCGATATTCAGGTATACGGAATTATTGCCGGAATCCCTGGTGCTCTGTATCAGATCGCTCACTTCATTATTGAAAAAAGAGAGGAAAGCCGTTCCGGATAAGAATTTTTGTTTAAGCCCGATCTCAAAAGCAATGGTGTTTTCCGGCCGCAGGTCGGGATTCCCGCCGGCCCGCTGGCTGTAGAGCTCTTTCATCCTCGGGAACCGTATCTTTTTTCCTATTGAAGAAAAGAGTTCGGTACCCGGAGCCATGGTAAAGCTCAAGCCTGCCTGGGGATTCAGGGCCCCTGTATCTGCCGGTGCCGGCTGGCCAGCGCTCCTGACAGGATAAAAATGGTCATAACCGCATCCCAGATAGCCTGTGAGCCTTTCCATGAGGATCACGTAATTTTCCACTCCTGATGTAAGGGAATCCGCTTCATACGTCTGTTCGTCGCTCCAGCCTTGATGGATGATCTTCCCGTTCTTGTTCTTGCTGTTATATTCTTTCTCCTTATGCCTGTCCTTTTGATAAGTGAGGCCTGACCGGATAAGCCACCCGGATAAGGAAATGTCCGTGCTTAGACCGGCGCCTGCGGAAAAATCAAGATACTGTGATCTGTCGAACCAGGATTGGACTGTTGTCAAGTCCCATTCTTCTGAAACATCCTCCAGCTCGTCATAGTGGTCCACGTAGAATGTCCGGCCCGTTACTTTCAACAGGGAACTGATCCTTTTTTCCGCTGCCAGATGGACCTGCCACTGCCGCCAGTCCGTAAAACGCCAGTAACGGTCGCTGAATACAGGGCACCCCCGTTTGTTATTGAAATAATCAAAGAAAAGAGAGAGCTTTGTGTCATCGTCCGGGATAAAACCAAGATTGGCATGAAGGGAGTGCCTCTGATAATCGCTTAATTCCCTGGTCCCTCCGTTTTCCCGGTAGGAAGAATCCTTGCCCATAAGAGGATCGTCCTTGTCGAACTTTCCGGACAGCCTGATGCCGTCCGATGTCCTTCGGTCCATGCCGATATAATAATTTAATTTTTTAAAACCCGCCGAATAATTCAGGGAATAGTCTTGTGTATTATCATTACCGGCAGCAGCAGAGAAGCTGATCTTGGCCGGGCTGCTCCCTTTTTTAGTGATGATATTAACCACTCCGCCCATGGTATTGGCGCCGTACAGGAGAGAGGAAGCGCCTTTTGTGACCACGATCTTTTCAACGGATTCCACGGGCAGGGAACCCAGGTCCAGAGACCCGAAGTATCCCTCATAGGCCGGAACGCCGTTGATGAGGACCTTGATCCCGTTCTGGCTGAATCCTCTGATACTGACCTGCTTCTCGTTCTTGTTTACGGAACGGCTGTCCACGCCTGTCAGGGTATCCAGTGCTTCGGCCACGGAAGGGTAAGCTCCTTTCTTTAGTTCCTGCGAGCTTAACTCAGAGACGGTCACTGTGGCGTACTCCGGCCTCTGGCCGTACACAATGATCTCATTGAGTTCTGCGTCCGCGGCGTAAATAATTTTTGATGCCGGGCTGATGAGGAGAAGGAAAACGAAAAAATGATGAAGGCTCAGATTCCTGTTCATTATTATTTTTGCTCCTTGCAGACCGGCAGAGCGTTCCGCATATTTTTTTAATCCCGGATAAAACAATAATAGCCACTGGGATTATAATGTCAATTTTTTTTACCTGTTGAAGAAGACGCAAGGCCTTGACAAATGAATATCATTTGTTTAATTAAAGGAAACATTCTGTTCCGGACTTAAACGTTTTAAGAGGGTATCA
>JAQTRT010000147.1 GCA_028711675.1 bacterium
CGCATTACGATGGAAAGGATCACGCCCATTTATTCCGGCAGCGACCCCAATAACTGGGGCAACAACAACCAGGTGGATATCAACGGTATTGACGCGGGCGGCAACCCTGTCCTGGGCACGCCCAAAGCCACTAACAGCCTGTACCAGGCGCCGCCTGACACTATTTCCATCCGGAAATTCAACGTTCCGGAAGCCAATGCCTATAAAGGAGCGCAGAACATCTCGATCCACGCGTTCAAGGCCTCCGACACAAAGAACCATTTTTATACCATCACCAAATTATCCAATACATCGAGCATTGCCTATCCGGAAGTCACAAACATCAGCGTGTACAAGGACATTGACGCCAACCACCTTTATAATGCCGGCGATGTCCTGGTGGAAAAACTTTCCAACGCCGGACGTTACTGGAGCGGGATCCAGAGCCTGGCGCCGGAGACAAATTACGTAATCACCATGTCAGTAGGCACCAATGTCACGTTCGGGCATACTTTCATCGCCAGGCTCCAGCAGATCCATTGCGACGGCGGCCTGTATTCTTCGGGTTACGTCAATGCCTACCCTCAGAGGATCATCTCCAGGCCGCCTGCTATCGGCCTGTTCAGCATTATACCGGGGAGCGTTACCAATATGTACAGGCAGCCTTTTTCCCTGTCCGCTGTCCTGACCAATAAAGGCGACGGCATCACCAATGTACATGTCCTTTTCCAGGGACATGAGACAGAATATACCAATTACACGCTCCACTCGTCGGCCGGCACGACCAACTACAGGCTGGTCAATGCCCTCATCCCCAATAACGTGGATGTGACCAATTACACCATGGTCCTGCTCGCTTCCGACGGCCAGGATTACGCTTATCTCAGTTCCACGACCAGCATGACCATTAAAGGCAACAGGCTGCCCAAGGTTTATTCCTATACAGCAGTACCCTCGCTTCTGTATGCCACAGGCAGTTCCAATGTGACATTCCAGGCTTACAGCCGGGACAGGGATGCTCCTTTCACCAATATCACCTCTATCCTGGACCTGAGCTTGATAAACGGCAATACAGCAGTCACTATGAACAACCTGTCAGGCCGCACCCAGTGGCAGTATATTTACACTATTCCGGCCAGTGTCACACCTGGTGTTAAATCCGTCACGCTGAAGGTCATTGATGATCTGGGAGGCTTCCGTTCAACCAACATCAGCCTGACCATCCTCTCCCACACACCGCCATTGGCCAATGCCGGAAAAGACACGAATGTAAACGGAGGAACGGTCATGACGCTCCCGGGAGAAGCCACAGCTTACGACGGTGCGGTCCTCACATCCTATACATGGACCGTGATTACCAATACAACCGGTGAATCCACGGACCTTGTCGCGGCTTCATCGCTCAATCCGAGCATCAGCCTTCCCAACACTACCGGAAGGATCGTCCTGAACTTCCAGGTGAAAGATTCCTGGAACACGGACAGCAACCTGGACCAGATCGTCCTTAACGTGAACAAGGCTTTTCCGGCTGATCTTAAAAATGCCTGTCCGTTCAATACCGTCATCAAGGCCGGAGAGGACCAGGCCCGGTTTATCAACCTTTCCAGGAACACAAAGATCTCGGTCTATACGATAACAGGTAATAAAGTGGCTGAAGTGGCGCCGGCCAATGACACGGAACTGATCTGGCATATCCCGGATTCAGTGGCCAGCGGTGTGTATGTGGTGTACATGAAGGATGCTGCGGGCCACACAAAGAAAGTAAAGATCATCATCATAAGATAAAAATAAAATCAAAAGCCTGCTGACATGTAAATCGGTATTAATTCATATAAGGAGGTTATCATGAAATTCTTTTCCTTTATCCTGATATATGGCATGATGCTGGCATCCGTTCTTTCAGCCGGGGAGCCGGGTACGAAGTCCATGACATTTCTTAATATCGCCCCCAATGCCAGGGTGGCAGGCCTGGGCGAGAGCTTTACAGCCCTGGCTGATGATGTTTCCGCCATATACTGGAATCCCGCCGGGCTCTCCATCCTGAAGAACATGGAAGTAGGCTTGAATTATAACATGTATTTTGACGACATGTCCTATCTGAACCTCCAGTTCAGCCGTTCGTTCCGTTTCGGCTCCATAGGATTGAACATCTCCTCGTTCAATTACGGCGGCATTGACAATTATGTGAACGGCAGCCTGGCCGGGACCATCGACTCCTCTGACCTGATGGTCATGCTGGGGTACAGTGCATCGCTCCTCAATGACCTGTATTTCGGCATTAATTTCAAGTACGTCCTGGAGAAGCTCACATCGGAATATTCCGGGACAGCCCTGGCCGGCGACATAGGCCTGCTTTACGTGAACCCGCTCGGTACCCTGGTCAAACAAAGCTACATCAAACCCCTGAATTTCGGGATCATGGTACAGAATATCGGTGTTGGCCCCAAGTTCGAGAAAGAGGCAAATTCCCTGCCCCTGAACATCAGGTTCGGCTTTTCCTATAAACTGCGCTTTGCTTATGCCGTGGCTAAATTAAAGGATATTAATTTCCTGCTCGATTTTATTGCGCCGTCAGATTCCGGTTTCGGCATCCGGTACGGGACAGAACTCTGGTGGTATAACCTTGCTTCCGGACTTGACGCGGCCCTGCGCCTGGGCCTCAAAGCGCCCCAGGACCTGGGATTTACCAGCGGCCTCACCGTGGGCGTGGGTCTGCGCATCATCAGCCTGGAAATCGATTATTCCTTTGTGAATTTCGGCGACCTGGGCCTGACTCACAGGATGGGGCTCGATTACAAGTTCGGTAAAATAGAGAAGCCGAAGGAATTTAAGACCAAGGGCAAAGAAGAGACGGAAGAGTTTATTGAAGAAGAAGTGAATGAAAACCCCAAGGTCCAGAAAGAGAAGACAAAGACCGAACCCTTGAAAAAGAAAGAAGAAAAACCTGTGAAAAAAGAAACAAAACCCGTTGAAGAAGACGACCTTGAATTCGAGGAATAAGGAAGAAATACGGTGGATGCCCTCCTGTTTCACACTCACCCTGACCCTCTTCCCTCAAGGGAAAAAGAAAAATTAAATACCAATAAACATGAAAACTGAGTTGATAAGAGCCTTCCTCGCGTTAGACATGCCGGAACAGATCAAGGAAGGGATATTCGATCTCTATCAGCCGTTTTTCCGGAAAGACACGCCTTTCCTGCGCTGGACTAAAAAAGAAAATCTTCATCTCACGATCAAATTCCTCGGCGATGTCACGGAACAGCAGATCACGCAGATATCGGAAATCGTCCGGGACCTGAAACCGGCTGACGAAAAATACGAGTTCATGGTTCACAACTACGGCATGTTCCCTCCGGAAATGTCCCCTAAAGTGCTCTGGATCGGCCTGAAAGAAAATGATAAGCTGGACAGGCTGGTCCATGAGATAGAGGACCGGCTTTCCCTGCTTGGTTTTGAAAAGGAAAGACGGAAATTTACGCCTCACATCACGATCGGGCGGCTGAAGATCAGGAACAGCTTTGACCTGAAATTATTCGAAAAAATAAAGACGGATCTTGATAAGGGCTTTATCCGCATGACCAAAGAGAGTTTTTTTATCAATTCGGTCACATTCTATCAAAGCACACTTCGATCTCAGGGAGCTGTCTACACAAAAATGCGGGAGTTTTAAGGAAAGGACAGGGTCGAAGAACGGCTCATCCGGTTATTTGGCAGGCACGGGACTTTTCTGGATGATCCGGACCGGCTTCTGATGGCTCTTCTTTCTCATCTCATTCCGAAAATAAAAAATAACGAAATATGCGATGAACATCAGGATCAGGATGATATAAGGCATCATGATTGTGACCAGACTTCTTTTCTTTTTCTTACTATTCATATAGATCACTTTTTCATGCTGTTCAGCAGGGCCTTGGCTTCTTTATTCTCCGGATCGAGCTTAATGGCTTCTGTCAGATAGGATTCAGCCAGTTCGTTATTCTTCAGTTTGATCTGGCATTTTGCCATCTTGAAGTTCAGCAGGGACATATAAGAAGCATAACTGCCGTCAATGTCCTCGGGCGTCATCTTTTTTGTTAATTTATATTCATAGCACGCGTTCTCAAAATCGTTCTTTTTAAAGAGCTGGTCCGCTTTAAAATGATGCAGCCGGGCCTGGACATACGGTTCGCATTTCGGGCATTTGACGGGATACTTGATCAGGATCTGGTAACCGTCATAATAATCCAGGTTCTGCACGGAAGAATCCATGAGACACCCTTCCGGATGATTGTACACGTCCGGGATGAGATAGATCATATGTCCCATCTCATGCGCCATGATATACCTGCCCAGCAGATCGTTCCAGATGTTCTTGGGCATCTTTTTCTTATTATAGTTCACTTTAAAGTACGGGATATCGGTCAGCATCTCAAAGAGATTGATCATGGCCGATGTCCCGTCGAAGGCCGGCCTGTGCGGGCTCAGGAACGAGCTCCCGCCCACTTTGGCGTAACGGAGAACGGCATGGGGATACGGCTGGGTAAAATCATCATACATAATGATGGTATTGCATATGACGATATCGTAATCTTTCTGGAAATACATGGCGGCTTTCCAGTTCACATAGGAATTCTGAAGATTGAACCTGCGGTCGATCAGGAATTTCCTGTTCTTCTGTTTCAGGTTCTCCAGGATCCTGACCTTAGCGGCATATTCCTCATACAGAAACGGAAGCAGGTCTTCGTACGTATTGATCTTGTCCTGGGTCTCCTTGGGGAAAAAATTCTTCAGGTCCCACAGTTTCCACTGCTTCAGGAACCGGACAACCTCCTCCTGATACGGCTGGTAATCGATCTTTTTGGAAAAAAACTTCAGCTTCTTCCGGCTTAATTCCTGATAATACGGATCACGCGTCTTAAGGTTGTTCTTGAAGAAAAAGTTGACCGGTTTTTCCCCGAGGAAGATGAACTTGAAATCATTGGTGCCGAATTTCCTGTTGAATTCATCCTGAGCCGACCGGACGATCTCCTTGATGCCCTGGGCTGTTATCGAGGGAAGATTATAATCAGCCATATAAACCATGTTGATACTGATGGGATCGACCGTTTCATCAGCGGAATAACACGGAGAAAAAAAGCAGAGAGAAAGAGCCAAAATCGAAAATATTTTCATATAAAATAATATAATTGTTTTAATTTCGAATGTCAATAAATTATTGTTCCCGTTTATTTTATTGCCATTCCTTTTTAAATGATTAAGATCATAATGTACCCAAGCGGAGGCCCTTATGAAAGAATTCGATAAACATAAAGAGACTCTCATCCGTCAGGTCAAGGATGCTTTCGGGAACAACCTTGTCTCCCTCCTGGTCTACGGCAGTTATGTCAAAGGGAACTTCATTGAAAAGAGATCGGATATCAACCTTTTCATGATCTGCCGGAAGATAAATCCCGACCAACTGGCATCCCTGTACCGGTTCATCCGGCACTGGCGAAGGAAGATCAACCTGGCCCTGCCCCTGCTCCTCACGGAAAGCGAGGTCAGGAACTCGACCGATATCTTCCCCATGGAATACCTGGATATCAGGGAATTTCACCAGGTCCTGTACGGCAAGGACATTTTCAGGAACCTGAGGATCAATGATTCCTTCCTGCGTCTGGAACTGGAGAATCAGGTGAAGAGCAAGCTGATCTTCCTTCGTTCCTCTTTCATGCGTTCATCCCGCCACCCCCGTTATCTGAAGTCCGTCCTGTTCAACACCCTGGCTACGGTCCATGTCATCCTGAACAACCTCATCAAGCTTCATCATAAAAAAAGCAGCGACAGCATCGACAGCCTGGTGCTGGAAGCGGAGACGATCCTCAAGACCCCTTTAACGGTATTGCAAAAAATGATCCGGCTGAAGCAGGGCCGTCTCCGGCTGAAAAGGAACGAACTGGTCTCCCTGTTCAAGGAATTTATCCTGGAAATGGAAAAGCTCTCGGAACACGTGGACAAGTTCAAAGGCAAAAAAAAGTAATGAGCGGAAAATCGTATCATCAATCAACACATAAGAACCGTTTACCGGGGATCGGGGTCCTGGGCCTGGCCTTATGGCTTCTCTTCTTCATCCATCCGCCGGTCTCAGCCGCGACCTCAGGCGCGTCCTATCTCTCCCTGAAGCCTTCCGGATACGTGAATGATTTTGCCAATGTCCTGGAGAACGAGACCAGGACCAGACTGGAATACCTGCTCGGCAGCCTGGAAGCCCGGTCCGGCATCGAGATCGCCGTGGTAACCCTTAACAGTATGGAAGGAAGCAGCATCGAAGAAGCGGCCAATGAGCTCTTCATGAAATGGGGCGTCGGTAAAAAGGGAACGGACAAGGGCATCCTCTTCCTCACCTCCATCTCGGAAAGAAAAACGCGCATCGAAGTGGGATACGGCCTGGAGGAAGCTGTTCCGGACAGTAAAGCAGGAAGGATCCTGGACGATTATGCCCTTCCTTATTTCCAAAAAGATGATTTCAACACGGGTATCTATGCCGCGAGCACAGGCCTGGTAGATGCCCTGAAACAGTATTACAGGATAAACCTGGATTTAACAGGAGATGAAAAGGAATTCCTGGAACAAAAGCAGACATCGTTCGGCACTCTTATCTTTTATATCATCATCTTCATTATCATGTCCCGTTTTTTCGGACCTTTCTTCTTTCTCTTCCTCTTGGGCAGCGGCCGTTCTCATTACAGCGGCTTCGGTTCAGGCGGAGGCGGTTTTGGCGGAGGGTTCGGAAGCGGATTCGGCGGGTTCGGCGGAGGGTCATCCGGCGGAGGAGGGGCTTCCCGGAGCTTTTAAAGGCGAAGTATACCTGTGAGACCGGATATTCTTGACATTATAATTTTATTCAGTAGATTAATATATCATCATAAAGGGACGCATGAAAGGAAAAGAACAAAAAAAGGCTTTACCGGAAAAGGTTACACGGTTCAAAAAAAACGTTTTTAATTATCTTCTCTGCCAAACGCTGCTCCTCCTCTTTTTCACATGTGTCTTTCCCGTCCTCTTTTACCGCTCCTCCCTGCGCGCAGCTTATTTTTATGTCAAGACCAACGGGAACAACACATTTTCCGGTTCGAACTGGACAGCAGCCTGGAGGACCATATCCTTTGCTGCCAGCAACATTCCCCCGGGCAACTCCTTCTATGTCTCCAACGGCAATTATTTCAATCGCGTGCGGTTTAACAATATTACTAATATAAATATGATCTCCTACCCTTACATGATATCCCGGGACAATACGGCTGTCCAGATACTTGGCAGCGGTATGGGCCAGAATCCCGTGGAAATTGATAATTCCCGGAAGATAACCATCCTCGGCTTCACAATAAGCGGACAATCGACAGGCGGCGGCGGGAACGGAATAATAATACAGAACGATTCCACCAGTAATTTTATTTTCCGCAATGTGGTCTGTTCCAACGGCGACAGGGGTATCTATATATGGGGGACCTCCTGCTCCAATAATCTCATCATGAGCAACAGGGTTTTCCAGCAGCAGGGCGCAGGATTAAGGACCGGGATCGAAGTTTCAGGAGACCATAATATCATCAAAGGAAATTATGTCTGCAGGCATTCCGGATCTTTACATTACGGAATACATGTCCAGACATCCAGAGGAAATATCGTGACCGGCAATACTGCCTGCAGCAACAACCTGGACATCCTTGTCCACGGCTTTTACAACCTGGTCTGCAGCAACAATGTGTCCGGAAACACGAACGGCATCATGCTCTATTCCGGTAAAAGCAACTT